>NZ_CAJHBE010000001.1:0-274473 GCF_904846555.1 Psychrobacter sp. DD43 | reverse complement strand
GGGCGTTATAACTTCTGAATGAGTCAGTATAGACAATGCTATCAGGCTTTACTTTCTCTCTTATAATAGGGATTAAGGTCTCAGCTCTGGCATTAGGAATAATACAAGCGTAGACGCTACCATTGCGCTTAAGCAGTCCGAAAACAGGAACTTTGTTACCAGCACCGCGACCACGTTTGCCTTTGCGTCTGCCGCCAAAGTAGCTCTCATCAACTTCTATTTCGCCTTCTAGAAGACCAGGTTCCTGACTGTTTTCATAAATCAGTAGTCTAAGACGATGAAAGTAATAGCTAGATGTTGTTTTATTAACACCCACTAGGCTTGCTGCTGTTCTTGCGGTAGAACCAGCAACAAATAGTTTAATGAGTCTGGTTTGTTTGTACCAACCTAATCTACTCTTTCTCATATGGCTATCCTAGATTATTTTACTTATCTAGGACAGCCCCAAAATTTATTATAAAAAAGACCTCAACGATTATGCGTTTGAGGTCTTTTTTTTACTTAGCGTCTTAGGCTTGCTAAATTGCTCATTTTTGAGCATGTCACGTATTCAAATTACTCAGGAATACTGTTCAATTTAATAACCTTGCTATTTACGCATTTATTTATTGGCTAATAATGATTAAAGTTTTATGACACAGCAAGCTATCACTAAACTGCAGGCTCAGCTTCAGCCGTCATCAAATCTTCATAGCGAGCATCACGCCCTACACCCTGTGTTTTTTTGCTCTCCATTTTTGTTTTATACTTGCGTACTTGTCTATCAAGTTTGTCTGCCATCTCATTTATGGCTTTATACATATCATCATCAAGAGCTTGGACAAACATCTCTTTACCCGAGACTCGCATGATAGCTTCAGCCTTATGGCTCTTTTTAGCACCGCTGTTATCTAGCGATAGAATCACTTGAATACTTTGAATCTGATCAAAGTGACGCTCGACTTTTTCAAGTTTTTCGCGAACTGCGGTGTCCATGGCATCGGTAATACTGATATGGTGACCACTGATAGAAACATTCATATTATTGTCCTCTTATTAGTACTTACAATCAACAGATGAGGTCGCATCGCTGCTCTTATCATCCTGCCTTACCACAAAATAATCTTGTATCTTTATCCTCAACGCCTTTAATAGCAGTGCTTTTAATAAAATATCGACGTATCCTTTTATCGTCTTTTTTATCTCATCCCTAATGACTGACTACATAAATTTGCTAAATCGACACTTTGATTTTGTTGTTGGTATGACTCTAATTTGTCATGAAAACCTGCTAGTAGCAAGGCTTTATATTGTAAGTAAATGTAATAAAATCGGTTGTTTCTTTAATGTTTCTATATAATCAAAAAATTTTATTTTTTATATTATCTACAAAATATTTTGATTATTGATCGACTCTTTAGATAAGTTATTGAATTCAGACCATTAATATTTTTGTTTGCGCTGTGTAGATGAGCCAATATTCATTGCTTCACGATATTTGGCGACTGTTCTTCTGGCAATATCGATACCTTCTGCCAACAAATAATCTTTTATCTTACTATCAGACAATGGCTTTTTGGGCTCTTCATCAGCGATAAGCTGCTTAATCATCGCGCTGATAGCAGTTGATGAGATATCGCCATCGCTGCTGCTAACATGTGATGAAAAGAAATGCTTGAGCGAAAACAGTCCTTGCGGTGTCAAAATGGTCTTGCTAGTGGTCAGGCGCGAGACCGTTGATTCATGTAAATCGACTTCGTCTGCAATCACCTTTAAAATAAGCGGTTGCATAGCAGTGGCGCCATACTGCAAAAAAGATTGCTGGTAGCGCACGATGCTAGTGGCGACCTTTAAAAGGTTCTGATTACGCTCTTCGATACTGCGAATAAACAAGCGCGCATCGGTGAGATTTTCACGCAGATATTGATTATCAGGGCTATTATCGCCGCGCTTAACAAGATTGGCATATTCTTGGTTGACTCGCAGTTTTGGCAAGGTTTCAGGGTTTAGACGTACCTGCCAGCCATCTTCTTGAGTAGATGTGGTGGTGTTTTGATGAGCATCATGGCGACGGATAGGCGTCACCAATACATCAGGGATATCATAGCTGTCGGGCGACTGAGTATAATCCGGTTGGCGGCTTTGAAATAGCAATCCTGGTGAAGGATTTAAAGTACGCAACAGCGTAAGCGCAGGGGTAATCTCCTGTGCCGCAAGTCCTGTGCGCTCAGTTAAGGCTTTAATATTATTACTGACCAGATGCTCACTGGCAGATAAGAGCGCTTGGGCTTGTTTTAGATAAGGCGTGTCAGTATCGAGCTTAGATAGCTGAATCGCTAAGCATTCACTTAGATTTCGTGCGCCGACCCCCAGTGGATCACAGGATTGAATCATGCGCAGTACTGCCATTACTTCATCCTGCTCAACGTGCTCATTCCACTGATAAAAGCTTGCAATAGTATCAAAGCTCTGTAGCAACTCTTCTATATCGAGCCGTACAAAACCCATGTCATCCATAGAATCCATCAAATACTCAGCGATAAGAGTATCTGTCTCTGAGAGACGTTTAAAATTCAGCTGCCAACGCACATGGTCTTGAATCGTCGCATTGGTACTGCCCTCATAGCGATCAAAGTCCTCAGAATCTGGACGCGCTGATATGCTGCCTGAACCAGTACTGGCGGTGTTAAAACCGTCATAATCTGCATTAGGGCTATCATAGTTTGAGCTTTCATAGTTTGAGCCTTCAAAGTCTTCAAGCGTATGACTGTCAATGGCATCCGTATCAAAGCCGTCTTGCTGCAATTTATCTAGACTATCATTAGTAAAGCTATCGCTAGTACTGTCATCATAGTCAAATCCATCTTCATTATTTGATGAAGGAGATATAGAAAACGTATCAGAAGCAGTACTCTGATTCCAACTGTCTAACGTTAGTGGCTCGCCAAACTCATCTAATACGTCTTTATCCATACTTTCGTACTCATCTTCATCGTTTTCGATGCGTTCTAGTAATGGATTACTGTCCAGCTTCGCTTGAACCTCCTGCGCAAGCTCAAGACTAGAGAGCTGCAGCAATTTAATAGCTTGCTGCATTTGCGGGGTCAGTTTTTGTGAGGTGCTTAGCGTGGTCGCCAATCCGAACGACATACTCATGGGCAGTTTATTACACTCCAGTCTTGGTAATATTGTCTTTGTAATGCTGATTAGTGAGCGGTTTACCCTCAACAGGACATGACGATAGCATTTTTTGCGACAATTTTGCTATGATAATTTATGCCCTTGCCAGATAAGTGAATGACAAACCTCTGTCCGTAGCTTTCTGGTAGCTTCTAAAGAATACTTTAATAAAAATTTATACCTGTGCATAGTTGCATAGAATGATTTGCGGAGTAAGGTTCAAATAAACCATTAATAATGACAAACCTGAAAACGTTTTATAAGAGATATATAACATTAACAATATTGAGAAGCCTGCTATGAATGAACATATAAATAACATACAGCTGACCGTTGCTGCTATCCAAATGAATAGCCAGCAAAGCATTGAAGACAATCTGTCGGATATAAAATCCGCTATTATGGATGCTCGTGCACAAGGCGCGCAGCTTGTCGTACTACCAGAAAACTGCTGTAGCATGGGTAGACAGTTTGCGACAGCAGAGCAGTTCGATGCGCTGTCAGCGACGATAGCAGAGTATGCACGTACATATGGTATATACGTACTAGCGGGCTCTCTGCCCTGCCCATATCGCCCTGACGGCATGATTGTGCCTGATGGTAGATTGCGCCAAGTAAGCCTATTGTTTGCGCCGGATGGTACACAAGTGGCGCGCTATGACAAGATTCACTTATTCACCGCGACCGTCGCCGATAAGCAAGGCAGTTATAACGAAGCGGCGACGTTTGAGCCAGGTACGCAGACGGTCGTGGCAGCGCTCGAAGTAAATGATGATGTTTATCAGCTCGGTATGATGGTTTGCTTTGATCTACGCTTTCCTGCATTGGCGCAGCGTCTGCGGCAAGCAGGCGCAGAACTATTAAGTGCGCCCTCTGCTTTTACGTATCTAACAGGACAAGCCCATTGGTCGCTCTTACTGCAAGCACGAGCTTTAGACAGTCAATGTATGGTAATTGGAGCAGCACAAGGCGGTGAGCATGCGTACAGAGACGGTCATACACGTCAGACGTGGGGACATACGACGATTAGCGCTTATGATGGAACTGTAATGAGCAGCTACAATGATAGCGAATTGACCCCATCTTTGAATAAAGACCATAAAAATTATGCTTTGGTCTTAGCGACGTTAGATAGACAAGCGCAAAATCAGGGACGACAAAAGATGCCTATCTTTGATTGTCATCGTTTGGCATAAAATAATTTTTATAAAAGCGTCTTGATAAAAGGTTTTTTCAATCAAAGAAGTTTACGATGAAAGACACTTTTAAAACTAAAGGGTTGAATCACTGTCTTTAGATGCGTGAGTGGCTCGGGGATGGGCGCGGTCATAGACTTGGGTCAATTTAGCAAAATCGACATGGGTATAAATTTGCGTGGTACTGATATCGCTGTGTCCGAGCATCTCTTGGACAGCGCGCAAGTCGCCACTTCCTGACAACATATGTGATGCAAAGCAATGGCGCAATAGATGCGGATACATGTTTTGAGCAATACCAGCACGAGTAGCAGCAACTTTGAGACGCTGCTGCACAGCCCTTGTGGATAAACGCGTACCCAATTTTTCACTAATAAATAATGCACTGTCCATCTGCTCTACCCACAGATTGCGGTGCGGTAAATAACGACGAATGGCGTCAGCCGCTTTTATTCCTAAAGGTACTAGGCGTGTCTTATTACCTTTGCCGGTCACGCGTACGCGCAGATCAGCTAAGTCGACATCTACTATATCTAGCGCGACGAGCTCACCGACACGTAGACCACTGCTATAAAGTAATTCAAACATCGCCTTATCACGTAGCCATAATCGCGCTTGTTCAGGTGTATCAGGGATTTCTTGGTCGAGCAATTGCGTCAATAAATCCACATCAGCAATAGAGGGTAATGGTCTAGGGCTGCGCTTGAGCTGATACCCTGTAGTTGGATTGATACGTGCCAAATCCTCTTCTATCAGCCAGCCATAAAAATGACGAATAGCTGATAACTCTTGCTGAACGCTGGCAAGGGCTAGCTTGTCTTCATCAAGGCGTTGGCTGATATGCTGGGCTAATTGGCGCTTATCACAACGCGTCCATGTCAGGCATTTACCTCGCAGGAATAACGCCAGTTGATTCAAGCCTGCAAAATAGGCCGTCAATGTATGCGGCGAGTGATTGCGCACAGATAAGACATTTAGCCAACGATGCACAGGGGCTAATAATTCACTTAACGCGGCATCCGCTTCTATGGTGATTGCCAATTCTGCTGATAGCCATGACGGTGAAACGGATTGTTTATCAGATCGTGCGTCTGTCACTTGAGATTTTTTATAAGACATCACCATATTGAAAACAACCCTATTACTTATCCAGTAAAAATAACTGTCACTTATGTTTTACTATTAACTTTCTGGATTGGGCTTGATACCGGCTTGTGCCATCAAGCCATCTGGACTAAAGACACCTTCATACACAAATGCGGTTGGTCCGGTCATCATGACCGAATAGCCCGGCTGCCATTTAATTACCATGCTGCCGCCATAGAGCTGAGCACGCACATCTTCGCCTTCGTCAAGCCAGCCTTCGCGTATACCAATGGCAACGGCTGCACAAGCGCCCGTACCACAGGCTTGCGTCTCACCGACACCGCGCTCGTACACTCGCAGACGAATATGACGCTGATTCATTATTTGCATAAAACCGACATTGACACGTTCTGGAAACGCTGGATGCGATTCGATGGCTTTACCCAAGGTTTCAACGTCAGCATCAAGCACATCGTCAACTTTTATCACCGCATGCGGATTGCCCATATTGGCAACATAAAGCTGCACCGGCGTACCATTCACGTCCAGATGATAAGCATTTTGGATTTTGGTGATGGCTCTTGGGGTAAATGGAATCTCACTTGGCTCAAACTTGGGCTTGCCCATATCAACCTCTACCCAGCCATAACGATCGGTCGTCAGCGAAATAATGCCGCTTGCCGTCTCAACACGGAGACGCTGTTTAAAGGATAACTTGCGCGCTTGCACAAAACGGGCAAAACAGCGGGCGCCATTACCGCATTGCTCAACCTCTGACCCATCAGTATTAAAAATACGGTAACTAAAATCGACGTCGGGGCGCATCGGCGGCTCAACGACGAGCAACTGATCAAAACCAATACCTAAATGACGATCACCCAGTAACTGCACCAAATCCTTGGTCAAGTCCAAACGCTGAGTCACCAAATCGATGACCATAAAGTCATTGCCCAACCCATGCATCTTAGTAAATTCTATTAGCATATCCCTGATATCCTATCCTATTTTTATGTATGTCTTATATTAGCACGCTGTCAGTTACAATCATAACTATCACCGTTATCAAATGCCAAGTTATATTCCACACTTATTATTCAGGTGTTTGATCAAAATTTGCCATAAAAAAACCCACTAGCATTATGATAATGGGTTAGATTTTTGAGATACTTTATGCTGCTTAGCCGTTAACCTTGCCACAATACTTCGTCTGCATATAGCGCTTCAACGGTTTCGCGTTTGCGAATCAGCTGGTGGCGATCATCAGCTACCATGACTTCACTGGCTCGCGGGCGTGAATTATAGTTGCTACTCATAGTAAAGCCATAAGCACCAGCACCCGTGATTGCGAGAATATCGCCTGTCGAAAGCGACAACAAACGATCTTTTGCTAAGAAATCACCCGTTTCACAGATAGCACCAACGATATCCCATGGCTCAGTACTTTCTGTATTAATACCATTACTAGGTAAAACGTTTGGGATTACTGCCATTTCTGCTTGATATAAAGCAGGGCGAATTAAGTCGTTCATTGCCGCGTCAACAATGGCAAAATTCTTATGCTCAGTTGGTTTGAGCACGTCAACCTTGGTCAATAACACCCCAGCATTTGCCACGATACTACGACCCGGCTCAAAGAATACCGTCAAGCCAAGCTCACTAAGTTTTGGTAATAACGCATTGGCAAATTCATCAATAGAAACAGGCGTCTCATCAATATAACGCACACCCAGACCACCACCCAAATCGATATGACGCAGCTCAATACCTGCTTTACGTAAGCTATGTACTAGCTCAATCACTTTGTCCAATGCCGCAACGAATGGCGCAACTTCAGTCAACTGCGAGCCGATATGACAGTCAATACCGACGATATCGATATGAGACAATTTGGCGGCTTGTTGATAAACGACCAGCGCATCCTCGTGAGCAATACCGAATTTATTGTCTTTGAGACCTGTTGAAATATACGGATGGGTTTTGGCATCCACATCAGGATTGACACGTAGTGATATCGGCGCTGATTTATCAAGCTGCGCGGCGACTTCATTGATTAGAGTCAGCTCGCTAATCGACTCAACATTAAAGCAACCAATACCTTGGTTAAGCGCATATTCAATATCGCTATAGGTTTTGCCGACGCCTGAGAATACCACACGTGCAGCTGCACCCCCTGCCGCCAATACCCGCATTAGCTCGCCACGTGAAACGATATCAAACCCTGCGCCTGCTTGCGCCAATACGCCAAGTACAGCAAGGTTAGAGTTTGCTTTTACCGCATAGCAAATCTGGTGATTTAAGCTGGCAAAACTGTCAGCGTATGCTTGATATACGTCTAAAATCGCCTGTTTTGAGTACACATAACATGGTGTACCATAGTGTTTAGCCACTTCGGTAATGTTGACCTGTTCCATATACAGTGCACCGTCGCGATAATCTAGAGCGGGTAAATGGGCGGTTAAGGCTTCAGGATTGATGTACAGGCCTTGCTCAGTTTGGGTCGTGACTGACTGACTCATATAAATATCTCTAATATAATCAAGGTAACAATAAAGTATTGGGCTTGCTCAAAAATCGTTTGAGCATTTACATTTTAATAATTCATAATTCATAATCCATGATTACTTATTAGTAATCATTAGGATCGTTACTCGGTTCAGGCAGCTGAAAATTCTCTGTATTTTGCTGGTCGCTGTCAATCTTAGCAAAGGCGGTATCTTGTGGATTACTGCCACTATCTAATATTGCCGTGCTATCTCGCACTGCTTTACTACCAGCGTCTACAAGGTATAAATCGCCTTTTTGTCCGCAGCCAACCAACAATGCCGCTGAAGCTATCGTGATCGACGTACCAAGCATGATGTTATACGTACTATGGCGAATAGCGCTGCCCACTGTCTGAGAGTGCTTGGGTTTTGAGGTATATCGTGTTGTAAACATAGGATAGATAACCTGTAATCTTGCAACGGTGTACGCGATAAAAATCACTATCAGCGAAAACAACCAAGGCTGCAATAGGGAAAATAGGAAGATTTTTTAATCATAGCATTATTCTATAAAGCTGTGCGCCTATAGAATATGTTTGCGTAGTAAATTTGCTGAAATGTAGTGATAGAGAATCCAATATAAATATAAAACAATGTTATTGATCTAAAGCTAGACAAACTTACTTACAATTTTTATAAAGGTAAATTTTTACTTATTTTATCTAATAAGCCCTTACTGTCTTCGGTGCACACCTGTAACCATCAATCGAGAACTGGCTGATTAAAGCCTTAGAGTTATCGTGGTGTCACTGCCAAAATATGATACATTATAGTCAACCCTTGTAGCTATAAGGCAACGCTAGCAGGCGTTTGCTTTACATTGAACCTCTGTTAGACATAGTGATGGCTCAAGCATAACGAAAATCAGCGCGATGATGGTTTATGTTTCCAAACCGTGCAACCTATACCAGCACCAATATCGCTGGTTTTCGTTTATTCAACAGGTGATCGTCAAGATGCGGCACCTTTTATAAAAGACAATCTAAGGATAGAGTATGAGCGCTGGCGTAAGCACCACTTTTGATGACAAACATTCTGAAGCATCGACCCTGACCAATCCTACTTTAGTATTGAACTGCGGCTCCTCTTCAATCAAATACGCCTTAATTAGTGAGGATGAAGGCACTCGTATCACAGGTCTTGCCGAAAACTTAGGTCTCGATACTGCCCGTATTAAACACACCACATTAAATGGTGAAAAGTTAGAAATTGCAATCGCTGGTGGTCGTCATGAACTTGCCTTACAGAAAATCCTTGAGCTACTTGAGCAGTATCACTTTATTGCTGTTGGGCATCGAGTGGTACATGGCGGTCGTGAGTACTCAGAAGCGGTGCGTGTCGATGCGCATGTGTTAGCAGAAGTCAAACGTCTAAAAGTCCTCGCCCCATTACACAATCCGGCAAACGCACTGGGTATCGAAGCTGTACAAGCAATCTATCCTGATATTCCGCAAGTGGTGGTATTTGATACTGCCTTCCACCAGACCATGCCACCCGTTGCTTTCCGCTATCCGCTACCAAAGGCACTCTACTCAGAACACAAAATTCGTCGTTATGGCTTCCATGGTACCTCGCATGCTTATGTATCAGAACGCGCCAGCCACATTACCAGCGCAACAGGACCACATGGTTGGTTAACTGCGCATTTGGGCAATGGCTGTTCAGCAACGGCTGTCTACGACGGCAAAAGCCTTGATACCAGTATGGGTCTAACCCCGCTTGAAGGTCTTATGATGGGTACGCGTAGTGGTGATGTTGACCCAAGCTTACATATTCATCTCAAGCGCCAACTTGGTATGAGCTTAGAAGAAATCGATAAAATGCTCAATAGCGAAAGTGGTTTACTTGGTATTTCAGGCTTATCGAATGACTTGCGTACCATTGAGCAAGCGGCTAATGAAGGTCATGAAGACGCGAAGCTGGCTATCGAGATGTTCTGCTATCGTGTTGGTAAATACCTTGCCAGCTTAAGCTGCGCGCTCCCTGACTTTACCGGTATTGTCTTCACAGGTGGTATCGGCGAAAACTCTGTGACCACGCGGACGCGTATTTTGGAAGTCATGCGTCATTTTGGCATCAAAATAGATGCCGATAAGAACGCTGGCTTGGTCGGTGGCAATGAAGGCAGTTTCCATACTGACGATAGCAGTATTGAGCTGTGGGTTGTCCCAACTGATGAAGAATGCCGTATCGCACAAGAAACTCGTGCAGCCTTGGGTCTAAAATAACACCAGGTCTACAATAAGACTCATATGCCTGCGATAAGAATCACAAGCTGATTCTGATACACTCCAGGATAACAATCTCTCTAAAAATATAATAAACAGTAGGATACATTATGCAAACTATTTTACTTGTGCCGACCAGTCGCGGTATCGGTGTAACGTCAGCGGCTTTGGGGCTGATTCGTGCTTTCGATTATAACGGTATCAAAGCGGGTTTTATGAAGCCGTTTTTACAAGACGATACGCTGGATAAGCAAAACAGCTTGGACAGCTCAAGCGCATTAGCCATGCATGCCTTTGGTCTAAAGCCCCCTAAATCGATCAGCCGTCAACATGTAGAGCGTATGATTGGCGATGACAATCTTGATGACTTGATGGAAGAGGTGATTGTTAACTACCATACTCTTGGTGATGATTACGATGTGGTGATTTGCGAAGGCTTAGTACCGACGACTGAAACTTCTTATGCCTCACAGATCAACCGTGCGATTGCTCATGCACTCGATGCCAGAATTATCTTTGTTAGCACCGCTGATACCAGTAATCCGGCCTATTTGGCAGATAAGCTTGATGTCCATGCCCGTGAATTTGGTGGTATGGCAAGTGATCGTACGCTTGGCTGTATCTTGATGCGTATGCATGACTTGCCGAATACGCAAAGCACCTTAGAAAATCAAATCGTTGCCCCTGGTGAAGCGATTGTGAGCTTGGATAGCGGCTTTATACAAGAAGTACAACGCTTATCGCCGCACTTTAATACCGAACAATTCCGCTTAATTGGTGTCGTACCATTTAGTGACTCATTATCCGTGCCGCGTACGTGGGATATCGCTGCTGAACTTGATGGTACTTGGCTCAACGTTGGTGAGGCAAAATCGCGCCGTATCAATCGCATCAGCTTGACCGCACGCTCAATTGCACGTGTCGATGAAGTGTTCAAACGTGGTACGCTTATCGTGGTGCCGGGCGACCGTGACGATTTATTATTGGCGGCGGGTCTTGCCTGTATCAATGGTATTCCGCTAGCAGGATTGGTATTGACTGGCGGCGTTGTCCCTAGTCCAACCGTCGCTGAGCTTTGGCAATCTGCACTCAAAACTGGTATTCCTGTGATGAGTGTCGAAGATGACAGCTTTGAGACGGTACAGAGTCTATTACACATGAGTGCTGAGATTCCAAGTGATGATACTGAACGCGCTGAAGAAGTGGCGCGCTATGTCGCGGCGCATCTAGATCTTAGCTGGATTAAAGCGTATTTTAGCCAAAATCATGAGCCACGCTTGTCACCTTCTGCTTTCCGTCATCAAGTGGTCAAAAAAGCGCAAATCGCCAAAAAACGTATCGTGCTGCCAGAAGGCTCTGAGCCGCGTACGGTCGAAGCCGCCTGTATCTGTCAAAGCCGCGGTATTGCCAACTGTGTGCTACTCGCTAAGCGTGCTGATGTTGAACAAGTCGCCAAAAACCGCGATTTGGTATTACCTGAAGGGCTTGAAATCATCGACCCTGACAGCTTAGATATGAGCAAGTATATCGCCGCTGTAGTCGAGCGTCGCAAAGGTAAAACCAGCGCAGAAGTGGCTGCTGAATATCTGCAAGATACCGTTTATTTAGGTACGACCATGCTACAGATGGACGAAGTTGATGGTCTGGTCTCTGGGGCGATTCATACCACGGCGAATACTGTCCGCCCAGCGTTTCAGTTGATTAAAACGGCACCGGAGTATTCACTTGTATCGTCAGTCTTCTTTATGCTGTTGCCTGAGCAAGTGGTTGTCTACGGTGACTGCGCCATTAATCCTGATCCAAATGCAGAAGAATTGGCTGAGATTGCCATTCAGTCTGCGCAGTCTGCTGCTGCCTTTGGCATCGATCCAAAAGTGGCAATGATTAGCTACTCTACGGGCTCGTCAGGCACTGGCGCTGATGTCGAAAAAGTCGCCCGTGCGACCCAAATCGTCCGTGAACGTGCGCCGAATCTAAAAGTCGACGGACCGCTACAATATGACGCGGCTTCTGTTATGAGCGTCGGCAAGCAAAAAGCGCCGGATTCGCCTGTTGCTGGACAAGCAAACGTCTTTATTTTCCCAGACCTCAATACGGGAAACACCACTTATAAAGCAGTACAACGTAGCGCCAATGTGGTCAGTGTTGGACCGATGTTGCAAGGCTTAAATAAACCAGTCAATGACTTGTCACGTGGTGCCTTGGTCGATGATATTATCTATACCATCGCCCTCACTGCCATTCAAGCACATAGCGACGTTATTTAAGCATTTAAAGCTTCATTCAAAACACGTATTATTGAGCCGATTATCATAATGATGGTCGGCTTTTCTATGGCTTTTAAACAGTATAATTAAATATAATAAAATCGATAATCGGGATAAGTAAATAATCACATGCTATAGTCGATTTAAAATAAATCAACTACAACGCCCATCTGCATTAGTTTTTACTCACTCATTTATGTCAAATACTTCTAACAGTTATCAAAGCCAAAATACTAAGTCTGCCATCCGTGCTTATTTGGGTGGCTCATTTGATCCTGTGCATAACGGTCATTTGCAAATGGCGATGTATGTTTATGAGCATTTATTGCCGATAGCAAAGCAGCAACAGCGCCTGCTGTATGTATCGTTGCTGCCCAATGCGCGCTCGCCTTTTAAAGAAGATAGCACCAACCCTAAACATCGTCTGGCGATGTTAAAGCTGGCAACGCAAGATTCGCCCTTGTACATTAACGAGCTTGAGCTCTGGCAGGCACCGCCTGTCTATACTATCGATAGTGTACAGATATTACGCGCCCGCTATCCAAATGACAGTCTGATATTTATCATGGGGATGGACAGCGCGCGCAGTTTAGAACACTGGAAAAATGGGCTGCAACTTACGGATTATGTCAGTCTATGGGTGTTTGACCGTGAAGAAAATTTTGATAGCGATATAGATACTGATATCTATACTGATAAAAACTTCTTTAAGAATGAGTTGCAGCACTCTCTAACATCCCAACTTCCAAAACTGCTAAAACCTTTTATCGTCGATTCAGTGCTTCAGTTATTAGCAGCTAACCCTCAATCTTTAACAAACAGTTTTGGCGTAAAAAATAGCCACCAAGGTTATATTTTTATCGACCCGCGCGCTGTGGCAGCCGTATCAAGCACGCAAGTACGGCAGCAACTTTATCAACAACTGCCGCAAGCGCCTCAATCATTAAATATAACGCACAGCGCTGACATGCAAATTGCATCTATCGCACCAATAAATGATATCATAGCCAATACTGCACCCAATTCATTAGCTAAATGGCTAAATCCTGCTGTTTATCAATATATTATCGCCCATCAGCTATATTCTGCTGCTCAATTCCGTTAAAATCGCCTTATACTTTTAACTTTGCCCACTTTGATCATGTTGCCTCAAAAAACGTCTGCCTACCTACCTATATGTTCAGGGGCACGTTAGAGAATGCACTGTGACGATTTATCATTTTATTTTTAATATTTACGATTCAAGAGATTAAAATTTATGACCAATACCATGACTGACGAACGTTTGCAAGAATGCTTGACCCTTGTTGAAACCGCGCTAGACGATATGAAAGCTAAGAATATCACCGTAATGGATGTAGCAGCATTGACAGACGTAATGGAGCGCATCGTTATCGCTGACGGTACCTCAAAGCGCCATGTACGTGCCATGGCTGACAGCGTCGGCGCTGAAGCCAAACTAGGTGGCTTTATGCCACTGGGTCGTGAAGGCGGTATCGATTCTGACTGGACGTTGATAGATTTGGGTGCGGTCGTCGTCCATATGATGACACCACAAGCCCGTGAGTTCTATGACCTAGAAGGTCTATGGTCATCACCTGAGCAATTGGCTGAGCTGGTTGCCGTGCCGCGTGAAAAGAAAACAGCCGGTCGTCGCAATAAAAATAAATAATTTTATTTATTGCCAAAGCTGCTTAAGAAAAAGACCAGATATCTATTCTGGTCTTTTTTTGTCTAAAATTTACTGTGCTAATAAAATTCAAAATACTGTTAAATTTTAAACGGCTGAATTCTTACCATTAGAGGAATGATTAAGCTAAGATAATACGCATTATTAATACCAATATCGATATAACCTCTCCCCTAATAAATCCCTATAGATTAGGAAAACCTACGAACTTAGAACCTATAAACATGCAACCTATAAACTCAAAAACGATAGCATCTTCTAGCCAAAAAAATACTGCTGACTTTAACCAAACCTTGCCGCTCCATATCGCGACTCTAACCTGCGTCCGTGCTGGCAAAGCCATGCCATTTACCCGTGAAGAAATGAGCGCCATTGATAAAGCACCAATTAACGCGCCCGTTGCTGTCAACTTTATGGGTCTCACAACTGATGAGCAAGCCGATAGACGTCATCATGGTGGTCCACTAAAAGCGGTACATCAACTAGCGACGGCGACTTATGACAAGATTAATGCAGAGTTTGGCTTGAAAGTACATGTCGGTACATTGGGTGAGAACCTCACTACAGAAGCAGTAAATGGTTTGCTAGAAATGACGGAAACCACGGTTTGTATTGGTGACGTTTTTCAGTATGGTCAAGATGAAATCATTGACGGGAATGGTGGCGACAGAGTGCAATTACGCATTGTCCAACCGCGCCGACCGTGCTACAAAATCAATGACCAAATCGGACAATTTACCAAAGTGCCAAATATTGCGTCTTGGGTCAGCAAACAAGGCATCGCTGGTTGGTATTTTCAAGTCGTTCGTGATGGCATGATCAGCGCTAATTTACCGGTTTATCTTATCGAACGCCCCTATCCTTTTGCGACACTTGAGAAACTGTGGCAGTTATCAAGCTCAAAAGAGAAATTTGCCGCAGAAGTTATTGAACCTTGGCTTGCGATTGAGTGTTTGGAAGAGAGCTGGAAAACGGTTTTGGCGAAGAAGATTAAGAAAAATTAAATATTATAAGCTTTAATATCAATATACCACCAGCATAAAGCAAATAATGAGAGTATTAGTATGAGTATTTACGCCCTAGAAGATAAGCAACTTTTAGCAATCAAGCCCACTAACTTTGTCGTTGAATCTATTTTTGAGCGAAATGATTTACAGGAAGTCTTTAAGAATAATATAGATATTATTGCTCCTAACTGTTTGGTGATTGCGGAAGAGTTTGCTGATTGGCAGGGTTCAAGAAAGAGAATAGATTTATTGGCTATAGATAAACAAGCAAATCTAGTCGTTATTGAGCTCAAAAGAACTGAGACAGGCGACCATATGGAGCTGCAGGCTTTACGTTATGCCTCTATGATTTCTACTATGACTTTTGAGGACGCTATAGAAGTCTTTCATAGGTATAAACAAAAAAATGGTTGTCCTAGCTACTCCTTACAAGAAGCAAAGAATGCAATTGAATATTTTGTTGAGGTTAATATTGATGAGTCAGGTTTCGCAGAAGACGTTAAGACGATTTTAGTATCGCAAGACTTTTCTGTTGAATTAACAACTTCGGTAATTTGGTTAAATGAACGTAATTTAGACATTACCTGTATGAAAATACAGCCATATAACGATAATGGGAAAATACTGATTGATATTCAGCAGATCATCCCTTTGCCCGAGGCAGAAGATTATCAAATCAAGGTAAGACGTAAGTTGGAGGAGAAGCGAGATACACGTAAAGAAAGCTCACGAGATTATTCAAAATATCGTTTTAATGACATGGAACTTGGTAAAGGCAGACTTGCCTTAGAGATTATTAAACATCATCTTAATCAAAACCCAAACAAGCCCATCGAATCTTTAATCCATGATTTTGTTAATATTCCTCATTCTCAACCTATTATAGAAAGTTTAGAAGCAGCTAGGAAAGCTGCAAAAGATACAGGTAGAGCCAGATACTTCATATATGACAATGATATTTTGACAACAAATGATGGCGTTAAATATGTCGTATCGAGCCAATGGAGTAAAGATAATATCGAAGATATGATTGAAACTACTAATGAAGTATTCGGTTATCAAATCGAAAAAGTCTCAGCTATAAATAGCCCAGAAAAAAGAAGGGTTCCAATTAATGATTATGAAATCATTCAACTGGAAAACTCAACAATTCTTGTAAATAAAGACGGTTCAGAAGTAATTGCCAAACCTATCTTAAGAGAGCTTTGTAGTCAGTTCGATATTGAGCTTAGTAATAGTAATGGAAATCAGAAAAACACTCGCAGTTTAGGCAATGAGCTTATAAACGCCATCGAGAAAAGAAAATGGTAAAGAATATTACTTCGATTGCACTTATTCCCTTCTTTATATTCTCATTAATTGGCTGCGTGACCACTAATAACACCCAAATAGCGAATACTGAACCCTTCGTTATTGATAGCGAAACCTATCAAGCCACTGGTAAAAGCGAGCGGATTAAATCCATCGTCCTGCACTATACCGTTTCAGATAATGCCAGATCTATAAAAACATTGACCACTGGAAATGTAAGCGCCCACTATTTGATCTTGGATAATAACGATAATAAGATTTATAACCTAGTACCCGAAAGCGAGCGTGCTTGGCATGCTGGCGCGGGCGGCTTTGCAGGTAGAACGATACTCAACGATACCTCTATCGGCATCGAGATTGTAAATGCAGGCATTAAGCCTGAATATCGAGATGCCTTAAAAAACGGCGCGCTCGACTATCATCCTTACGAGCACTATGTTGAATTTAATGAATTACAGATTAAGAAAATGGCGCAGCTGGTGCAAGACTTGGCAAAAAGATATAATATCTCAGCAAAGAATATCATCGGTCATGCCGATATGGCACCGTCGCGTAAGATTGACCCCGGTGCCAAGTTCCCTTGGCAGCGACTGTATTTCGATTACGGTATTGGCGCTTGGTATGATGAATTTGATAAGCAATTCTTTATGAATCAAGACGCGTTTGCAGTGGCAACGATACCCGAGATTAAGCAAGCGTTTCGCGATTACGGTTATCAAATCAATGACAGCGATGAATGGGATAAAGCCAGTCGCAATGTCGTGTATGCCTTTCAGTTGCATTTCCGTCCGCAGCAGCCAACGGGCGAGCTGGATTTAGAAACTTATGCTATTTTAAAGGCACTCAATAAGAAGTATGCTGGTCGTGATGACTTTTATTAATGGATAAAAAATATTAGGAGACATAAGCCATGATTAACTCTCAACCAAATGATCAAAATGATCAAAATGATCAAGACGAGCTTCAGAAATATCTAGAAGGAAAAGCCAAACAGGAGGAAGAAAAAGAGCAGGAAGCCGAGCCGCTCTCTGCGTATGAGGCTTGTGTGCTAAAGGAGAGTGCAAAGATTCATGAGTTAATTGCTGAGGCTCGGAAAGAAGTTAAAAAGTAAGTCTGTACAATAAAAAATACCAAATTTGGAAAAATAAAAGGGACTTACCATGAGCGCAGGCTTAATCAAACATCTAAGAAAGAAGACTGATGAAGACAGCAATACTAAAATATTGATGTCGCAATGGGAATTTGATGAAAAGCTCGTCGGTAAGTCGCTTGAAAATGTGGGTAGTTATTACCCACATTTCAGTAGCCACAATGAATCGCACTCACAGCAAATCCTTGTCAATATCGAACGTCTGCTAGGTAGCAATATTGACAAGCTGACAGCAACAGATACTTGGTTAATATTGGAAGCAGCTTACTGGCATGATATCGGTATGCTATTTAATGCCGATGAAGTTCAAGATGTAGTTAATAATGAGAAATTCAAAGATTACGTTGAAGAGCTTGCTAATAACAATGTTCAAGACTTACATGAGTTTGCGAAGGTTTGGCATAACGACGGTTGGGAAGCTGCCCTTGTTCATTATGATAACCCATATAAAGGCGTTGAAAAATATCGTCAAATGGTTGCCGAATGGTATCGTCGTGACCATCCTGCCAACTCCGAAAGAGTTGTTTTAAAACCATTTGAAAAGCTAAATATTAGCTCTCCACGTACTGAATTACTCCCAAACCGTATTTATCGATATCTCGCTCAAATCTGTTTATCCCATGGTAAAAGTTTTAACTACGTCATGGAGGACCTACCTTTTCGCCAAACAGGTATGGGTACGGAGGATTGTCATCCTCGTTTTGTTGCATGCCTACTACGTTTAGGTGACTTATTTGATATCGATGACAACCGCTTTTGCCCCGTCATGGCTAGGCAAGTTGGTAATATGCCATCGTTCAGTGAAACGCATAAACATAAGCATCAAGCTATTCGAGAATTTCAGCTAGATAATGAAACGGTAAGCGTAACAGCTATTTGTAGTACTGAGATGGCATATATTGAATGTCGCAACTGGTTTGATTGGATCAAAGAAGAGATTCAAAACCAAATGTCACAATGGAAAAACATCGTGCCTAGTCGTGATTTTGGTTTGCTTCCGACTATTAATAAACTTGATGTTGAAATGGATGATTCAAAGGTACTATTAGATGGGAAGCCTATGAAGTTTGCGTTGGATGAAAAGAATGTAATTGATTTATTGCAAGGCAACAATTTATATAATGGTGTAGATGATGTTGTAAGAGAACTAATACAAAATGCTATCGATGCTACATTAACAAGAGTATGGATAGACTCTAGAGATGATGAGAGTAGGCGAAAAATACTAGAACAAGGTAATCCTTATGATAGCGAAGTTCGTGAAATTTTTGACAATCACTCTATTATTGTAAGTCTAGATTTTATCGAAACCACGAAAAATTACGAAAATATTTGGAAACTTTGTATTAAAGATTCTGGTATCGGTATTAGTTTAAAAGATCTCAAATATATGCAATATATGGGAGGTTCAGATAAAAACATTGAAAAAAAGAAAATTATTAATGGCATGCCACAATGGATGAAGCCTTCAGGAGCTTTCGGTATAGGAATGCATAGCGTATTTTTATTAAGTAGGAAAAACCCAGAAGAATATCAGCATCTGAGATTTATATCTAAAAGTATAGTTAGCAATGAATCTATTGAAGTGAAACTTAACTCTCCTTTGAGTAAAGACAATGGCTATTGCTTTATTAGTAAGTTAGATCAAAATAGTAAATATATCCCATATGGCACTCGAACAGAGTTATTTGTTAAAACTGAACTAAATTTTTCATCTGATATTGTCACCAATATTTCTAAAGAAGCTAACTCTATATTAATTGAATTAAAAAATTCATTATCTAATATATTTATCAACATTATTCCAGAAATAACTTTTAAGGATATAGATATTTCATGGAAGAAAGATGTAGCAAACGAGATATTAGACCAAGTATATGATATAGAAGAAAACTATAGACCAATTAGCGATATAGCTTGGTTCAATTACAAAAACTATAGTTTTGCTATACAGGTATATGTACCAGAAACTATATGTAGTAATAACTTTGAGTACGCTTATAGCTATTCCTTTAGAGGACAGGAGATACCCATCTATAGGGAAAATGTTTATCTTGTTCACTCTTTTAAAAATGCTAGTGTTTACATAGATATTTATGGGAATGCTAAAGAATTTCTAAATATTTCTAGGAACGATTGGAATAATTATGATCTACTCGACGACTTGATAGTCGAGGTAAAACATATATTTGAAAACATGAATATCACGCAAGATAATATGAGAAAAATTATCTACGGTTTCGAGTATGATAAAGACTTAGGCTTCAGTATCATAAATAATGAAGTAAATGATAAGGATATAGATAAAAAAGATATAGAGAAACTAAAGTTTGATGATAATACATACATTAGTGATATTCTTAAAGAAGAGGTATTTATACTTGGAAACCCTGAGCCATCAAGTGTGCTCATAGAACTACTCAAACGTGAGCAAGTATTTAGTAGCATAAAGTCTTTCAATAAGATCAACGATATATATTATAAAGGGACCTTAGACTATTTCCTCAAAAATAATTTTCTAATATACAAAATTAACTTTTCTGGAAAATTAGATAACTACGGTAATAATGATACATTGTTGTTTTGTAAGCCAGAGTGTTTTGAAAGAATAAAAATAAAAAATGCGCTATGGGTAGATGATGATAATGTTGCTATTTTTTCTCCTATCACTACAAGCTCGATTGTAGAAAATTCAGATCAAATCTATCTAGCTAAAGATTATAAATTTATTGATGAGATAAAAGAATTTGATAAGCTATCTAAAGAGGATACAATTTATATAAGACCAAATTATGATGACTATCATTTGTTTCATAACTTTAAAGATCTCGAAATCATGATTCCTGAGCATTACTCATATGCTCTACACAAATTCTACGAACAAAGAGGAATAATATTTCCTTTCTACTTTAAATCTAATGAAATAATATTTCATGACTTAAAATTGCTGTGCAAATTTGTTAAAAATAAAGCTATAAATACTGATGTATCAATATCAGATATTGAAATGAAATATAAAAGCCTAATAGGTTATGTGAAGAAACTGACAAGAGAGTGCCCTAAATGGGATAAATTCTTTAGTAATAATGATTTTTAGTACCAAGAAACTAAAAACTGTTGGGTGTCACAAGATTCACACCTACCATAGACACCCAAACACAAAAAAGGTGAGCCGAAGCCCACCTTTTTTTATGTTTAAAACAATGATTTAAAACAGCTTAACCTATATCTTAACGCAACCAAGCACGGGCGTTACGGAACATACGCATCCACGCGCCGTCCTCGTCCCACTCTTCTGGCTTCCAGCTGTGATTGTAGGCACGTAGCGTACGCTCAGGGTGCGGCATCATGATGGTGACGCGACCGTCAGTGCTACACAGACCTGTGACACCGCCGAGCGAACCGTTTGGATTGAGCGGATAAGTCTCGGTTGGATGACCTTGGCTATCGACAAAGCGCATGGCAAGTTGACCGTGTTTTGCCATACCGTCGATCTCGGTGTTGTCCAGCGTGGCATAGCCTTCACCGTGCGCCACAGCGATTGGTAAAATACTGTCTTGCATGCCTTTAAACAGGATAGATTTGGTGCGCTCAACTTTTACGTTGACCGTACGCGCTTCAAAGCGAGCTGATTTATTGGCGATAAAGCGTGGGAAGTTTTCCGCGCCTGGGATGAGGTCTTTTAACTGTGCCATCATCTGACAACCATTGCAGACACCAAGTGAGAAGGTATCAGGACGGGCAAAGAAGCGCACAAACTGCATGCGCAACTCGTCATGGAACAAGATAGAGTTCGCCCAGCCAGAGCCTGCGCCGAGTACGTCACCATAACTAAAGCCACCACAAGCGACCAGACCATCGAAGTCACGTAGATTAATGCGACCTTCTAGCAGGTCGCTCATGTGGACGTCGATCGCTTCAAAGCCAGCTTGGGTAAAGCCTGCGGCCATTTCTGTCTGACCGTTGACGCCTTGCTCACGCAGGATAGCGACTCTTGGTTTATGTTCGCGGCTGTTTAAGTACGGCTCTTCAACTTTTTGATTGAGGTCAAAGTTTGGTGCAGCGATAAGACCTTGATGGCTAGCGTCGCTAATCAAGTCATACTCTTGCTGTACGCACGCTGGGTTGTCACGGCGACGGGCGATTTGATAGCTGACCTGACTCCACGCTTGCTGCAATTCAGTACGGCTAAAGCTGAGAGTATCATCACCCATGAGCGTTGGCGTTTGGATGATTAGGCTATCTTCTTCCGAGCTTTGACCGACGAGGCTCATCATTTCGCTGACATTAAATTCTTCAGCTAATTGCATTAAAGCGGCGACGTTTTCTGGTAAGACTTGAATCACCGCGCCCAGCTCTTCACTGAACAGTTGACCGAGCAAATTATCATCAGTCAATGACAGCTTGATACCTTGACGGCTGGTGAATTGCATCTCTGCGATGGTCGCAAGCAAACCACCATCACCGATATCGTGATAAGCACTAATGACGCCTTGCGCATTACCCGCTTGGATAAAGTTAAAGAAGTCGATCAAGTCGCTTGGCTGTGCTAAATCTGGGCAGTCGTTACCTAATTGGCTAAGCGTTTGCGCAAGGATTGAACCGCCTAGACGCAATTGACCTTTTGATAAGTCGATACGGTAGAAGGCGCTATCACCATTTATAAGCTCAGGCGTTAGGGTTTTTGCCACGTCAATAACAGGTGCAAATGCAGTAATCACCAAGCTCATTGGTGATACGACTGATTTGTCTGTGCTGCCGTTCTCGTCTTCGTCCGTCCAATTAGCACGCATCGATAGCGAGTCTTTACCAACTGGAATGGCGATACCCAGTGCCGGACATAGTTCTTCACCAACCGTATAGACAGCGTCAAATAATGCGGCATCTTCTACGTCTTCGCCACATGCTGCCATCCAGTTCGCCGACATGGTAATGTCAGATAACTGAGTAATACGTGCGCCAGCGATATTAGTAATCGCTTCACCAACGGCCAATCGTGCAGAGGCTTTCGGATTAATAAGTGCGACAGGCGTACGTTCGCCAACACTCATCGCCTCACCGCTCATTGGCTGACCATCTAGCGCAATCAAGCCTGAAGCCGTAACGGCGCAATCTGATACGGGCACTTGATAGCGACCAACATACTGATCGCGAACAACCATACCCGTAATAGAGCGGTCACCAATGCTAATCAAGAATGATTTGCTAGCAACGGTTGGATGACGTAGCACATCTTTGATTGATTCTGCTAGATTAACTTCACCAAGCTCTAATGCTGGCAAGGCCGTCTCTTGACGCTCAAAGCTCCGCTGCATTTTTGGTGTACCACCAAGCAATACTTGCATTGGCATATCGACTGGCTGCTCAGGGAGTGATTCGTCATTCACAACAAGCTGACGTACTTCAGTGGCTTCACCTAAGATGGCATACGGGCAGCGCTCACGGGCACAAATCGCATCGAACTGCTCTTTGCTTTCAGGGCGAATTGCCAAGACATAACGCTCTTGCGCTTCATTTGACCAGATTGCCATTGGCGACATGCCAGCTTCTAGCGACGGAATTTTACGTAGATTTAATACCGCGCCCATCTCATGGTCATTGACCAATTCTGGCATCGCATTAGACAGACCGCCTGCACCAACATCATGCAATGAGACGATTGGATTACCGTCTTTGCCATTATTGCTTGCATCAACGTCATTACCAGCTAGCGCCCAGCAGCGATCCATCACTTCTTGACAGCGACGTTCCATCTCAGCGTTATCACGCTGTACAGAAGCAAAATCTAAACCTTCATCAAGTGAACCACTATCGACAGAAGATGCTGCACCGCCACCAAGACCAATTTGCATCGCAGGACCACCAAGGACTATTAATAAATCGCCTTGCTGAATGGCATTTTTTTCAATCAAATTGCGTTTGATATTGCCGTAACCACCGGCAAGCATGATTGGCTTATGATAGCCGCGCATTTGGCTGCCGTCTTTTGCCGCTGAAGTATCCAATTGGAAACTACGGAAATAACCGCAAAGGTTCGGGCGACCAAATTCGTTAGAGAAATTAGCTGAGCCTAATGGTGCTTCGGTCATAATCTCAAGACTGGTTGCCATACGATCTGGCGTACCATAATCCTGTGTACTTAATTGACCTGACTGCTCCCATTTTTCTGCAAGCTCTGGAATGTGAAGATGCGACACATGGAAGCCAGTTAAACCGGCTTTTGGCTTACCGCCACGACCAGTTGCACCTTCATCACGAATCTCACCGCCCGCACCTGTCGCTGCACCTGCATACGGGGCAATAGCCGTTGGATGGTTATGCGTTTCGACTTTCATCAGAATGTCGATTGCTTCTTGATGGAAGTCATAAGGATGGGCAGAATTTGCATCCATCGCGTCAGTTGGAATTGGGTAAAAACGCATCCCTTTAGAGCCTGCCATCACAGCAGCGTTGTCTTTATAAGCAGACAAGATGCCTTGAGGATTGGCTTTATAAGTATTCTTAATCATTTGGAACAGTGACTTTGGCTGAACTGCACCATCTACCGTCCATTCAGCATTAAAGATTTTATGACGACAATGCTCAGAATTTGCCTGTGCAAACATCATCAGCTCAACGTCCGTTGGATTACGCTTTAGCTCATTGACATAAGCATTCATCAGATAATCGATATCTTCACTCGATAACGCAAAGCCAAATTCTTTATTAGCTGATTCTAGTGCCGACTGACCTTGTCCAATCACATCGATATGATTCAGTGATGCTGGCTTTTCATCGTCAAACAGTTTATTTACGTCATTTAAATCATAAACCAAGCTTTGCGTCATACGGTCAAATAATAATTGCTCAGCGGCTTTAGGTAACGTTGCATTCACTTCGCCGTCTGCTTTTCCATCGACGGTTAGCGTATAAATAATGACGCGCTCAACACGATTAATGGCAATTTCACAGTTATTAAAAATATCGGTCGCTTTACTTGCCCATGGCGATATCGTACCAAAACGTGGACCAACGATAACTTGTAGTTGATTGTTTTTCGGGGCTGTAAGGACAGTGCTACTATCGACAGCAAGTAAGTCTAGCGCTTTTTTATGCTCATCACCTTCGAGTTCTCGTGATAACACATACACTTGCTGGGTATGAATTTGGCTGACATTTAGCTCGGTTTTTTGCTGAAACTGACTGATGAGTTGCTGCGTCTGAAAATCGGTAAGAAACGGTTGTCCGGCGATGGTCATCATAAAGGCATATTCCATAGGATATAGGCAATAACAGGCATCTCTGCCATGCTAAGTAAATGGTTCGCGTATTATAACAAGAAGCCCTGTAATAAGCAGGACAAAACCAAGATAAATTGCCAATTGCTTCGGTAATATTATGCTAAAGCATTGAGCAAATACTGACGATTTGCTATCAAAACAGCAAGGCTGACGGCACAGCGTCACAATTTTTACCTAAAGCTTATAATCCTTACAAACCCTCACATCGCCTTACGGGCAACCTATATAAATAGCCCAGCAGAAATCGCTATTCTAGATAGCAGTTCTTGACGAGCTAGTTTTTATAAAGCCAATTTTTATAAAATAAACGGTTTGTATACATTAACCTCTTAATAATTATTTTCCTAACAACTATAAATTCAAAATTTATTTACAATAATGAAAAAGGATATCTACCATGAGTAACCAAGAGCATCTCGATAAAATCCAAGCCGTCATCAAAGACGTGAAATTTGCCATGATGAGTACCAGCAATAAAAAAGGCGATATTCATGCGTGGCCAATGACCACAAGTGAAGTCAACCTTGATAATAAAGAGATCTGGTTTATTGGCGATAAGACATCAGACGTCGTCAAAGATATTCAGGATGATGCAAGAATCGGGCTGACTTATGCCACTCAAGATGAAAAGAACTTTGTTTCTATTAGTGCTAACGCTGAATTACCGACAGACAAAGCTAAATTGGATGAGCTTTGGTCGCCAGTTTACAATGCCTTTTTTGAGCATGGTAAAGAAGATGAAAACGTACAATTGATTAAAGTAGTTCCTCATGGTGCCGAATGCTGGCTTAGCGGCAGTACAGTGGTGAATATGTTTAAGATGGCAGCGGCAGCCGTACAAGACGGCAAAACTGCTGAAGATATGGGCAAGACCTTTTCCGTTTCTTTATAATTTATTATTAAACTATTAAATAGCTAAGAAAATTTACCATAAAAAACGCCAGTGGCTGATGCGACTGGCGTTTTTTATTGACTGGGCTTTATAGTTTTAGAATAAAAGTATAAGATTTAACCGCTATCTATTTAGCTACCTTTTACCCACTTTGTTTTAAATACGGCCACGCAGCTTTAAGATAAATCATCATCGACCATAACGTTAGAATCACTGCCGCTACCATCAACACATAGCCAATGGTTTCAAGCGATTGCCAGTTTAACAAAAGCACCGTAATCGCTATCATCTGAAAGGTGGTTTTGAGCTTACCTACATAAGACACCGCCACACTGGTACTTTTACCAAGTTCTGCCATCCATTCACGCAATGCCGATACCGCAATTTCACGCGAGATAATCACAATCGCAGCTATCGCCATGATGATATTGGGATGCCATTGCACTAAGATAATGAGCGCAGCTGCCACCATTAGCTTGTCAGCGACTGGGTCTAAAAATCGACCAAAGGCTGATACCACATTGAGCTTACGGGCGAAATAGCCATCAAGCCAATCGGTAATTGCCGCTAGGATAAAAACGCCAGTTAACAATAAGTGACGCAATAGACTGTCGCTAAAGTCACTCATACCAACCTTTGCAATCACGTTATCTGAGATTGCTGGCATGCCAATCCCCATAGCAGGCGGCCAATAAGCAATGGCGACGAATAGCGGAATCATTAAGATACGCGCAATCGTCAGGTTATTGGGCAAATTAAAAATACTCTTGTTACTCTGCGTACTTGACGGCTCCTGCGGATGCAAATGCGTGCTCTCAGTCATGGCAAACCCAGTTTAATATTGACCTAATAATGGCAGATAGCTTAGCATTTTTCAGGCAAGTCGTCATGCCATCTGTGTAGCTATCGTTTATACCAAGCATATATTTTGATAATCGAGCGATTTTTAGGCTAAATGTCGGTTATTATGAACCGGAAATATCGATACACTCGTACACTAAACATTGTAAATAGATGTAATAATATCTTGAACCGTCTCTTTTTAACCAAATATCAATAGTAAGAACAACGGCTAGTAATAATAATAAATTTGTATCAACTTATTTTTGGCTGAATGATTTTTCATTTGACCTCATGATAAGTTTTCCTCAGTCCACGGTATCTCCTCCGTGGGCTCTTTTTTTGCTTGCTGTGCTTATACAGACAAAGGCGGCGACTAATTAACCACAGTAGTGTTGCAGTCTTTTAAAAGTGGATCAACTATATTTAGTAAAGTTATTCGCTGGGTGTTCTTTATATTTCACCTTGCAGTATTTTTCTTGGTTTCTACAGCTTGTTTTTTGACTTAAACGGCTCAGAGAATTGCAAAATCAAAAAGCCAACCACAGACAAGATAATCGCAATCTCATACCGCCCATAAGCGACCGAAATACCAATAGCACCGGTATTCCAAAGGCTTGCTGCCGTTGCCGTGCCTTTTGAGCCCTGTTCGTTTTTGAATATCGCGCCACCACCGATAAAACCCATGCCAGTGATAATAGCGTACATGATTCTCGCCTCACCAGTCGCATCATAAATATCCATACCAACGAGCATAAAAGCACAGGAAGCAATGGTCACTAAAGGAAAGGTTCTAAGCCCTGCGCCGTTGTCTTTCATCTCGCGGTTGAGTGCAATCGGCAAAGAGAGAATAAAAGCAATTCCCAATTGAAAAAAATGAAATTGCATCAGCTCCATATCGATATCAAATACAAACATAGCGTACTAACTCCTTTTATAACGATACACGTTTTAATTTTTAGTATTGGTGATGAGCTTGTTTACCGTTTTAAAAAACACACTTTCAGTCATCGTTTTTAACTGATTTGGTCAGCGCAGATTTTTGCTACGGTTTGTCTTGCCATCTGATAGCAGCTTTCGATGTTACCTTGTCCGCACCAATCGCCACTGACAATCCATTGACGCGGCTCATCAACTAAGATACCTAACTCTGTATTATCAAGCGGTTTAAGGGTTGCAGCATAACGCCAGCGATGACAATCGATTTGGCTTGGCGTACTATCTTCATCCCAACTCAACGCTTGCTTTGCTGCTTGCAGCAAGATTGCTTTTACAGCTTCTATATCGTCATCGACATGCTGCTCCGACCAATCGTTGCGAGCGTGAATAGTGATACTGGGTAATAGACTGCCATGGTCAGGTTTTTGATGTTCAATAAAGATACGATCGAGCACCGAATCCTGCACATAAGCCACATCCCATAAAGGGGGTTACCTGTTTAATGCAGCAGGTAAAGGCTGCTCTTTATCCCACCCAAGCATCAAGGTATAACAGGCCTCCATCTGTGCTTCGCTAATTTTTGCAAGCTCTTTAAAATTGCTATCCGCCATCAGCTCTACAGCTTGACCATTGGGCGCTGTACAAATTACCCAATCATAGCTGCCAAGGCTGTTGCCATTCTCATCAAACAGCTCAGTTTTGTTATTAGCCTCATTTTGTTCTACAAAATCTTCTCTGCGTAATGGCGCCACACGAGTTTTAAAGTTTATAGTTGTATGCTTTAGTTCATCAGCCAAGGCACGACCCCAACTGGTCATTTTGGGCGTGCTGATATAACGCGCTTGGGTACTGCTCCATTGCTCCTTGGCTTGTATGTCAGCATTCTGAGCGGCATCGTCAGAAGGTATTAAGTCCACCACATTGGCATACCATGGCTGCAATAAATCACTTTGTAGCCATGGTTTGATAAACTGCTGAAAGTCAGCACTTTTGGCAGTAAAAAACTGCGCCCCAAATGCCCATTGCCAGTTTTTATGCGTTGCGCTGTCCGTGCGATAGCGTGTTGCTAAACGACCAACGCTACGGGATTTCTCAAAAATATTAATTTTAGGTGATACTGATTTACCATTTGCTTCAATAAAAATGCGCTCCAATAACGTAGCCGTAAATAAGCCAGTCAAACCCCCGCCAATAATCGCAATTTTCGGTATGGATTGTTCAGTCGTATGCAAAGTAGAATTAGTCATAATGACAATAAACCTTATAAAATATTTAGCAAAATAGTAAGTAGTCAGATGAAAGTAAGGGGATTATTCTAAAAAGTATTGAACCTCTAAAGCCTGCTAATATAGTTAATCCATTTTTAAAAGGTTACAGAACTACTAGGGTTAATTATTTGCAGCCTCTGTCTGCGCAGGCACAGCAAGCAAGAAAATTAACCCCAGTAGTACTTTATAATGTTTGTATTTCTTTTATTTAGGACCGACTATATCCATGATATCTCGGTAAAAAGCCATGCTATTCTTATAGCATGGCTTTTTACCTTGGCTTCCAATCATTTTTAAGCATTGACCCTATTCAAATTTTATTGATATTGAACCATCAATGTGATTTTGCCCGTTCTATCTTGACCACTTCGACCAGCTCGTTGATAACTGAGCTGTCAGCTAGGGTAGATAAATCACCCAATCCAACATATTGCCCTGCCGCTAGACTACGCAAAATACGGCGCATGATTTTACCAGAGCGCGTTTTGGGTAACACATTGACCATATAGATGGCATCTAGATTGGCAATCGGACCAATCTCAGAACGTACATGACGGTTTAATTCTGCTTTTAATGACTCAGTGACCGTCTCACTTGACTTTAAAATAACAAAAGCGCAAATACCCATACCACGTATATCGTGCGGCATTCCTACCACTGCTGCCTCTGCCGTCGCTGGGTGGGCAACTATCGCGCTTTCAATCTCTGCAGTACCCAGTCGATGTCCTGACACATTAAGCACATCGTCGACACGACCGGTAATCCAATAGTGACCATCTTCATCACGCTGCACCCCATCACCCGTAAAATAATAGCCGGGATATTCGGTAAAGTATGTCGCTAAAAACCGTGCATGGTCTTTATAAATAGTACGCATTTGACCCGGCCAGCTACTATTAATTGCCAAATTACCCTCAGCAGCACCATCGAGTGCGACGCCATCGGTATCAATAACTTCTGGTATGATTCCGTATAGCGGATTCATCGCTGCGCCCGGCTTCATTGCAACCGTTCCCGGTATGGGCGCGAGCATGATACCGCCCGTTTCTGTCTGCCACCAAGTATCGACAACCGGACACTTGCTGCCACCGACGACATGATAGTACCAGTCCCATGCTTCAGGATTAATTGGCTCACCAACCGTCCCAAGTAAGCGCAGACTTGAGCGATCCGATTCACGTACAAAGGTATCGCCCTCTTTCATCATGGCTCTGATAGCGGTCGGTGCAGTATACAAGACAGTAATTTGGTGCTTATCGATAATATGCCCAATGCGTGCCCATGTCGGATACTCTGGCACGCCCTCAAACATAACGGTCGTGGTGCCATTAGCAAGCGGTGCATAAGTGGCGTAGGTATGACCCGTCACCCAACCGACGTCTGCGGTACACCAATATACATCATCCTCTTTAATATCAAAAACATCACGAAACGTGGACAGCGCATAAGTAATGTAGCCACCTGTGGTGTGCAACACGCCTTTTGGCTTGCCTGTTGAACCAGAGGTATATAATAAAAATAGCGGGTCTTCTGCATTCATCACTTCAGGTTCGCAGTGCTGCGACTCACCATCGACCAAGCTATGGTACCAAATATCACGGTGACCACTCATCGGCACTGAGTTGCCCGTACGATGGACGACGATAACATTACTGACGCTGCCTGTTCCATCCATATCCAGCGCGCGATCGACATTGGCTTTGAGTGGCGTACGTTTGTTACCACGGATACCTTCATCAGCGGTAATGACCAGCTTAGACTGACTATCAATGATGCGATTACCCAAGCTCTCAGCGGAAAAACCGCCAAATACCACTGAATGTACCGCGCCAATACGCGTACATGCCAGCATGGCGACCATGGCTTCCGGTATCATCGGCATATAAAGGGTCACGCGATCGCCCTTTTTGACCCCAAGCTTGCGCATGGCATTACCTAAGCGACAAACCGCTTCATGCAGCTCTTTAAATGAGATGATTTTATGTAAGGAAGGATGATCCCCTTCCCAAATGATGGCAGGCTTGTAGGGGTTGTTTTTGACATGGCGATCCAGACAGTTGACTGAAATATTCAGCTCGCCATCTTCAAACCATTTAATGCGAAAATCGTCTAAGTCGTAGCTGACGTCACTGATTTTGGTGGGCTTTTTTATCCAATCAATCAGCTCGGCACGCTTCGCCCAAAAAGCATCTGTCGCTTCAGCTGATGCAATCGATTGCTTATATTGTTCAGCATACTGCTCGGCGGTGATATTGGCTGCGGCGAGGAATTCAGGCGCAATGGGAAATGATTTTTGAGTCATGAGCTTCATCCTTTTTTAATTATTATGACCTGTAGCAAACATCGCTGATAGCGAGGATTGGCACAGGCAATAAGGGTCATCTTCCATAATGGTGACACTCAAAGACAGTTTGACAAATATGCTGAATGGTTGCAAGGCATCAACCACTAATCGCAACAATTGCATATCACATCAGTATGTTTAACAGTGCAGATTCTATGGTAGATATTTTTTACCGCTTTTTTTTAAATGCAGTTGCAACAATGCTATTTAATCCTTGTAACCTGTTATAAAACATGGACAATAGCAACCTGATATCAAGCGCTATAATTGATATCGCCATTCTTTATATGACAATAGGCTCTATAAGACTTATTTGCTCTTTTAAAATCAGGAACTACCGACCATGGACAAGCACCGTACTGCCTCACAATACTCGCATTATGATGTCATCATCATTGGTGCTGGTGCGTCAGGGTTATATTGCGCATTAACCGCCGGTCGCCGTGGTCGCCGTGTATTAGTACTGGACCATGCCAATAAAGCCGGCAAAAAAATCCTTATGTCTGGTGGCGGGCGCTGTAACTTTACCAATTATTTTGTGGAGCCTGAGCATTTTATCGGTAGTAACCCACATTTTTGTAAATCAGCGCTTAGTCGATATCCGAGTTGGGAGTTTATCGGTATGGTTGAGCAGCATAAAATACCCTACCATGAGCGCGAGCATGGTCAGCTGTTCTGCGATGATTCGGCGCAAGATATCTTGACGATGCTGCTCGATGAATGTGTCGCTGTCGGCGTACAAGTCAGGCTCAATACCCAAGTCGACAGCGTACAAGCACTCGAAAACGATAAGAAGGCACGCTTTCAATTATCGACCAGTAAAGCGCTGAGCAAAAAAGAAAAGCAAGAAAGAAAAGAGGCTCCCGAGAACACTAAGCCTGTGCAAACGGTCTTTCGCTGTGAGTCACTGGTCGTGGCAACGGGCGGACTGTCCATTCCGACTATGGGGGCGAGTGGGTTAGGCTATGAGTTGGCACAGCAATTTGGTCATAGCCTTATCACGACTGATGCAAGCCTAGTGCCCTTTACGTTTACCGATAAAACTGGCGAGCTAATTCGTACGCTTGCTGGTATTAGTCTCCCTGTGATTGCCAGCAATGATCGCATCTCATTTAAATTGCCACTACTATTTACCCATCGTGGACTCTCTGGTCCTTCCATGTTGCAGCTGTCCAACTACTGGCATACAGGCGAAACCATCAGTATCAATCTGCTCCCCAATATCGATATGACCACCCTATTGCTTGCACATAAAAAAACACATCCAAGACAGCTTATCCGTACGGTATTGGCTGATTATACAGATAATGCCTTACCCAAAAAATTGCTTGCGGCTTTACAAACAACTCTGTGGGATGACATTAAAAACAAAGAGCTTGCCAATATTAAAGATGAGCGTTTAATTGAACTTGGTGAAACACTTAATGGTTGGCAGCTAAAACCTTCTGGCACCGAAGGCTATCGCACTGCTGAGGTCACGCGCGGCGGCGTCAAGACTGATGAAGTCTCCTCAAAAACCATGCAAAGTAATTATCAAGATGGTCTGTATTTTATTGGTGAAGTGCTGGATGTCACAGGCTGGCTCGGTGGTTATAACTTCCAATGGGCGTGGGCAAGTGGCTTTGTCTGCGGTGAGATAGTTTAAATCATATTGACCAAATCATAAAAAGCCACCTTACAAATTATCGCAAGGTGGCTTTTTTATTGACCGTCAAACCATTATGCTTGGTTTAAAAACGGATAATCGGTATAGCCTTCTGTGCCGCCACCATAGAAGCTCTGCGGATGTTGTTCATTTAGCGGCGCGCCTTCACGAATACGCTCAGCCAAATCAGGATTGGCGATATAATCACGGCCAAATGCCACGGCATCGATGTAGCCTGACTTGATGTTTCTTTCAGCCTTTTCCGCTGTATAACCACCTGCGGCAATGATTGTCTGATCAAAGGCATCGCGAACACGCTGACGGAACGCATCGCTATAAGGCGTTCCACCTGCCCAATCAGGCTCAGATAAATGCAAATACATAATAGCGCGTTGATTGATTTGCTCAATCAGCCAAATGTTTTCATCTTCGTTATATCCAGCTTCCACATTATTAAACGTACCAAGCGGTGAAATACGAATACCGACATGGTCCGCATCCCATGCGTCGACACAAGCATCAATCACAGCCAGCATCAAGCGCGCACGGTTCTCACGGCTACCGCCATATTCATCAGTACGCTGATTGGTATGCTCAGCCCAAAATTGATGTAATAGATAGCCATGTGCACCATGAATTTCCACTCCATCAAAACCCGCCTCTTTAGCGTTTTTGGTCGCAAGACCGAAATCAGCAATAACTTGCTCTATCTCTTCCAGTGTCGCAGGACGCGGTGTGGTCGCTTCAACTCGAATGGCTTGGTTGTTGCTATCGCGCAGTGAAGTACGTACTCCCACATGAACATCGGAGGCAGAGATCGGCGCCTTACCATCAGGCTGAACGCTTTCGTGCGCTACCAGACCAGTGTGCCAGAGCTGTACTACTATCTTGCCGCCTTTTGCATGGACATTATCGACAATGGTTTTCCACGCTGTCGTCTGATCCTCGGTATGGATACCAGGCGCGCCCGCATAGCCTTTTGCTTGAAAAGAAACCTGTGTCGCTTCAGCAATGACAAGCCCAGCACCGCTACGCTGTGAGTAATACTCGCCAGCAAGCGCTGTAGGGACATCACCGGGCTCGACAGAGCGCAAGCGCGTCAAAGGTGCCATAATGATGCGATTTTTTAGGGTTTGGGTGCCCATTTTGACGGGTTCGAATAAATTATCATGTGCCATAAAAAGCCTTATTTGCTGTTATAAAAATACGGTTATAGAATTTGTTAATGATGAATAATTCACACTTAATATTACGTCCAAAACGCATTAAGCACGCTATTCATAAGCCGTGTTCTTTATAGGGCGTAGATACGGTAATTCCAAGGAAAAATTACAAACAAAAATATCAATATGGCATGATATCGGTATTGATAATACTCATTATTCAAAGTCTCTTATTAGCATATTAAGCGAATGACTTTAATCAGATTGGCTGATTAAAGTCATTAAGCCTTTATCCAGCGGATGGCAACAGACAATCAAGATATCTTTTGGAGCGATGCTGCCCAGTACCACTACTTTTGAAGAGCTGGTCGAACGGGCGGTATTTTGGGAAGATTATGGGCAACGTTATCCCAATGGCTACGCGGTAAAAGACGCCAAATTTTTATTAGATGTAAATCGCAATGCGATTTTCTTCGATTTGGCGTGCCGATGGCGACAATAGGGAGTGCTTAGAAGGGCTATTTCGCCAAAAAAAAACCTGATTTTACACAGGTTTTTTTATATGAAATTTAAAAATAGTAAATATTTTATGATTTGAGCATCTTTTTAAAAGACAAATTCAAAGACAAATAAGTACCAAATAATATCACTATAGAGCCGATAATCGCGGGTGTATCCAATGCCTCGCCAAGCAGCAGATAGCCTAAAATAATGGCAAAAATCGGAATCACCAAAGTAATACTGGTCGCTCGTACCGGACCGATACTTTTAATCAACTGATTCATAAAAATCAGCGCGATGGCAGTCGAAAACACACCGATACAAATGACAGAAATCCAAGCGGTGAGACTGATGCTCTTGCCATAAGGAAACTCATAAACCGCCACAGGCAACATAATCACACTGGCAATGATAAGCGAGCCTGCGGTAATCGCTACTGGAGAGACATTTTCCAAGTAATTTCGAGTGATGTTTGCTCCAAGCGCGTAGCCAACACAGGCTAGTAATGCGTAGCCCATTGGCAATAACCCAGAACCTGACCCAACACCTTGCCCGCCAAATAAGTTCTCGCTCATTAGAATCATCACGCCGACCACACCGATGACCAAACCGAGAATTTGCTTTTTTGACAGTCTGTCTTTAAAAAATACACTGGCAATAAAGCCGCTTATCATTGGCACAGATGCATTAAGCACTGCCAATACGCCAGCGTTTACCGAGCGTGCTGAAAATGCAAACAAGATAAAGGGCACTGCTGCGGAGAACAGCCCAACCAACGTTAATACTTTCCAATTTTCACGAATGCCTACTCTGTTTTTCTTTTTTAGTATTACAAACACCAACATCGTCAGTCCAGCCAAGACCACACGTAGGCTGGCAAAAGCTAACGAGCCAAATTCAGGCACGCCAATACGATAAAAAATGAAAGACAGCGACCACATAAAAGATAAGGTGATAAAAATAATGAGGTCGCGGTTAGACATGAGAGGATCCTATCGAGCATTAGACAGTAAAAAAACCTCGATGATAACTGGTTAAGCGCTCAATAGGTATTGTATTTTCTGTACTTATCACAGATTTATTTTATAAATCCATCTTGTCCAAAATAAAATCGATGTCTTTGTCACCGCGCCCTGACAAATTAACCAAAATCGTCTCATCCGCTGACATATCTTTGGCTATTTTCATGGCATAAGCGATGGCATGTGCCGACTCTAAGGCAGGAATAATACCCTCAAGGCGCGATAATACCATAAACGCTTCTAAACATTCAGCATCAGTCGCTGATTCATAGGTCGCGAGCTCTAAATCTCGCAGGTGCGAATGCTGTGGTCCAACCCCTGGATAATCAAGACCGGAGGCAATTGAATGTACAGGAGCTGGCTCACCTTTTTCATCGAGCAATACATAACACTTAAACCCATGAATCTCGCCTTTCACGCCCAGTGACATCGTCGCCGCATGGTTAGGGGTATCCAAGCCTTCGCCTGCTGGTTCCACGCCTATTTTTTCTACATCTTTATCATCAAAAAATCCGCTAAACATACCAATGGCATTAGAGCCGCCGCCAATACAAGCAACTACCTTATTGGGCAGCTTACCCGTTGTCGTTAAGAACTGCGCCCGTGCTTCATGTCCGATCACCGATTGAAAATAGCTGACCATTTCAGGATAGGGCGCAGGTCCCAGTGCCGAGCCAATCGCAAACATACTGGTATCGAGCTCATTAAGATAGGTTTCAAAGGCGCTATCAACCGCTTCTTTTAGCGTACCAGCACCGCGCGAGACTGGTACGATATTGGCACCCAAAATCTTCATACGGCTGACGTTTGGATGCTCCTTTTTAATATCGACCACACCCATGTGAATCTCACACTCCATACCCATCAAGGCCGCTGCCGTTGCCAATGCTACGCCATGTTGCCCCGCGCCCGTTTCGGCAATCACTTTGGTTTTGCCTAATTTCTTGGCTAATAATACTTCACCCAAACAGTGATTAATCTTGTGCGCGCCCGTATGGTTTAAGTCTTCACGTTTAAAATAAATCTGCGCGCCGCCGCAATGCTCGGTCAAACGCTGCGCATGATAAATAGGACTTGGACGACCGACATAGGTCTCACGCAAGCGCTTCATCTCAGCGATAAAATCGTCATTTTTAATGATTTCACGAAAGCCTACTTCGATTTCTGCCATGGCTTTGGCCAGCTCGGGATGAGCAATTTTGCCACCGAACTCTCCGTATAAACCATCGTCATTGGGCAAAATTGATTGATGTAAACCGTAGCCAGTGGCGGTATTTTGCGTTGTCATAGTTAAGCCTTATCGTTTTAAATGGAGTATTAATATTGTTGTCTTTGCCGAATTATTTAGCTTTTTTAAGGATAAAAATAATTGAATGTATTTGCGTTCTAGTACATTGAAACAAGATGATAAGCGAAATTATTCAGAAGGTCAAGTCTGTACATTGATAGTTGTCAGCTTCAATCGTCAATCCTCACTACCACACTCCCATTGAATTCCAATCTCGCATCGGCAACAATGACAGTACGGATTTATAAAAGCCAAACTAAAAATCTCTGCCCAAAAGGACAAACAATGAAACTGCGCATTTTAAAGTCTGCTGTGACCAACCCTTGGTTTAACCTCGCGACCGAGGATTGGATATTTAATACGCTCAATCCCGACTCGCACACGCTATTTTTATGGCGCAATAGCGAGACCGTGGTCATTGGGCGCTCACAAAACCCATGGGTAGAATGCAAAATCAATAAGATGGAAGCTGACGATGTGTTTTTGGCACGGCGTCAGAGTGGCGGCGGCGCGGTATTTCATGATCTGGGCAATACTAACTTTACCTTTTTATCGCCCAAAGACGACTACGACCAAGAAGCGAACTTTACTATTATCATCAATGCGCTAAAAAAATTGGGTATAGACGCTGAGTTGTCTGGGCGTAACGACATGCAAGTCGGTGATAAGAAAATATCAGGTAGCGCCTTTAAACACGCGGCTGATCGCAGCTTTCATCATGGCACATTACTAGTCAATGCCAATATGCAAAAGCTGGGCGATTATCTTAATCCGCATCCACTTAAGCTAAAAGCAAAAGGGATTAAATCTGTCCGTGCGCGCGTCGCTAACTTGGTTGAGTTTAATGCAGACATCAATCATGAGACTTTATCCAAGGCGATTATCGAAGCGTTTTGTGAGTATTATGGTGATACTGCGCCAGTAGAAGAATTGGATGAAGCCAGTCTCGCCAAGCAACCTAACCTGAATAAATATTATCAACAAATGGCAGATTGGGATTGGCGCTTTGGCAAAACCCCTGAATTTACCCATCACATTGAGACGCGATTTGATTGGGGCATTATTGATTTGCACCTTGATGTGAAGCAAGCAGTGATACGCGAAGTGGTCATCTTCTCTGACGCGCTAAACGTTGAGTTGATTGATCTTTTAAAAGAATCACTGGCAGATGTTAAGTACGACAAGCATGAGATTAAAGCTAAGTTTGATGAGCTCAGCAGAGCGCATCCTGATTTGGCAACGCAGATTGACGATGTGTCGGATTGGCTAATTGGAGAGATGGAAGGGTAGATTTTCTACAAGACAAATAGTAGGCAATTAATTACATTTTAGTGGTTAATTGCTTGGTTAAGCAGATATAAAAAAACGGTAAGATAATTAGGGCGTGTCCCTAATCTGGAAAAGGGGGTTCAAAAGCCTTAAGATATAGAGACTATTTACCACATGGCTCTCTAAATTATGGCAAGAACAGTGCTCAATGATAATACATGGGAACAACTTCAAAGTACCATGAAAGCTCATGGCTGTCACACTTGGAAAAACGACAGACAAGTCATGGAAGCCATACTGTGGAAACTTCGTACAGGCGCGCCGTGGCGTGACATACCGAGTGAGCTATGTCCTTGGAAAACTGCCTACAATCGTTTCAATAGGCTGTCGAAAAAGGGTTTGTGGGCGCAATTTTTTTTGATCTACGAGCAAGTATTGATGAAGAATGGGTATTCGCAGATGGAAGCTACATCCGCTGTCATCAGCATTCAAGCGGTGCCAGACGAGGAGAGCTTCGAGCTACCGGAAAGTCACGAGGTGGAACCACTACTAAGATTCATCTCGCCGTCGATTCGCATGGAAACCCGATTGATTTTAAAATCACTGGGGGTGACGTCCACGACAGCCAAGCTGCAAACGATATCATAGCGATGTTAACGGATGCGACCTACTTCATTGCTGATAAAGCTTATGATTCTGAAACCATCAGAACCAAGTTAAAGCAAGACAATATAAGCCCTGTCATCCCCAAGAGAAAAAATGCCAAGCAGCCTGATTTAGCGTTTGATCACTATTTATACAAGCTACGACACTTAGTTGAAAACACGTTTGCAAGGCTAAAACACTTTCGTAGTATTGCGACTCGCTACGAAAAACTGGCTCGAAATTATAAGTCTATGCTGTATCTGGCTTGTACTATGATTCATTGCAAACTGAATTAGGGACACGCCCTAATCTCACCGTTTCTATATTTCACCTAAACCATTCAAACCTTAGATCCCCGCCGCAACCTCAGCCCCATCACGAATCGCACGTTTGGCATCCAGCTCAGCCGCCAGCTTAGCACCACCGATAAGATGATACTGTGCATCTGGCGCATCACCAACGTTTGGCATCAGCTCAACGACCGACTCTTGACCAGCACAGACGACGACACTATCGACACGTAGTAACTGGCTTTGACCTTGGTTATTAGTGATCCAAATACCTTCATTGGTGATCTTATCGTACTTCGCACCTGATACTTGGATGACGCCGTGTGATTTGACATGAGCACGATGTACCCAGCCAGAGGTTTTATTGAGCCCACTACCCAAGCGACCTTTGGTACGCTGCATCAAGTACACTTGGCGGATAGGCTTAATGGCTTCAGGCTTGATTAGTCCGCCCTCGGTTTGATAGTCGGTCGCAGAAGTGACGCCCCATTCTTCACGCCATTCTTCGATAGACTGGGCTTTTGGACGATAGCTTGGGTCTTTGAGCAATTCAGGCCCTAGCTCATCAAGCGGCTGACCATGTTTGGCGGTCAAATATTCACTAACGTCAAAACCAATACCACCAGCACCGATGACCGCAACGGTTTCGCCAACTGATTTTTCACCAGAGAGTAATTCAGCATAGCTCATTACTTGTGGCAAATCCGCGCCTTCCAGTTTGCCAGCGAGGCTTCGTGGAACAACACCAGTTGCGACGATAACGTGATGGAATTTGGCTTTCTCAAGCATGGCTTTATCGACTTTGGTATTGAGTTTGATTTCAACACCTAAGTGCTCGAGCTCATTGATATAGTAGCGAATGGTCTCAAAGAACTCTTCTTTACCAGGGATAACTTTGGCGTAGTTAAACTGACCGCCTAAGATGTCTTTTGCTTCAAATAGCGTGACCTTATGACCACGTAGCGCGGCGACGTGAGCGGCTGACATGCCAGCGACACCGCCACCAATGACTGCGACCTTTTTAGGTTTTTTGGCTTTTTTATAAACCAATTCAGTCTCGTAGCAGGCTTGGGGATTGACCAGACAAGTTGAGCGTTTATTCTCAAAAGTATGGTCAAGACAGGCTTGGTTACAGGCAATACAGGTATTAATACGATCTGCCTGACCATTTTTGGCTTTATTCACCCAATGGGCATCGGCTAAAAATGGACGCGCCATCTGAATCATATCTGCCTGACCACTGGCGACGATTTCTTCTGCCGTTTCTGGCATATTGATACGGTTGGCTGCCATCATTGGGATGCTGATGTGTTTTTTAATTTCAGCGGTAAAATCAACAAAGGCCGCACGCGGTACACTAGTGACAATCGTCGGAATGCGAGCTTCATGCCAGCCGATGCCCGTATTCATGATGGTCACGCCCGCCTCTTCTAACGCTTTGGCAACAGTGATGACTTCGTCCATGACGTTACCGTCTTTGACCAAATCAATCACTGATAAGCGAAATAAGATAATAAAGTCTTCACCGGCAGCTTCACGTACCGCTTTGACCACGTCGACCGCAAACTTCATACGATTTTGAATGTCGCCGCCATATTCATCAGTACGCTTATTCACATGACGGGATAAAAACTGATTCAGCAAATAGCCTTCTGAGCCCATGATCTCCACACCGTCATAACCAGCTTGCTTGGCAAGTTTAGCCGAACGGGCATAATCTTTTACCGTTTGTTCGATGTTTTTAATACTCATCTTACGCGGTTTAAATGGTGAGATTGGCGATTTAATCGGACTTGATGAGACTGCAAATGGATGATAGCCGTACCGACCACTGTGCAAGATTTGCATGATTATTTTGCTGTCATACTTATGCGCAGCACGGGTCACGCGTTGATGGTTAATCACGTCAGCACGCGTATTCATGGTGCCACCAGCAGGCAGTAACCACCCTTCACGATTGGGCGAAATACCGCCCGTAATCATCATCGCTACGCCGCCTTTGGCACGTTCGGCAAAATATGCTGCCAGTTTACCGTAGTTATAAAAACGGTCTTCAAGCCCCGTATGCATCGAACCCATCACCATGCGGTTTTTAAGCGTGGTAAAGCCCAAATCTAATGGCTCAAATAAATGCGGGTAGTGTGCATTAGTGCTGGTGGTCTCAATAGAAGTGGCAGTACGGCTGGCGGACATATCATTTTCCTTATGAATGGTTTATGAGAATATTTTTTAGGAATGCTTTGTAAGAGTGCTTATATTGCTCGTGCTATAGGATTTAGCGTTACGGTATCGTACCACACCGCCATTATCATCAGCTATGCAGACAAGCGACTGATGAGTGAACACTAATTAATAGCGGCGCTGAACGATCCTATTAATTAGTGAGGTTTTTTGCAGATAGTTAAATAAACTCCACAAAACCTGTCCAAATTTTGCCTGCGACTGTCTATAATAATCAGACCCTGATACAGTTGATTGGCGACAGCAAAGCACCATTACTGCGTCATCGACTATAAAAACATACGATAAAGGACTATCTGCATGACAGACTTCCATACCGGTCTCGGCAAAAATTCTGCCAACCATCAACCGCTTACTCCTATTGATTTTATCATCCGTAGTGCTCAGGTCTATCCTGACAGAACCGCTATTATCTATGACGACTTAGAACATAATAACCTCACCCAAACGTGGCAACAGACTTATGATCGTTGCAGACAACTGGCGGATGGTCTGCGTAAATTAGGCATTGATAAAAATGACACAGTTGCAGTCATGATGCCAAACACCCCAGCAATGGTCGAATGCGCTTTTGGCGTACCCATGTCAGGCGGCGTACTTTGTACACTGAACACCCGCCTCGATATCAATGCGCTGACCTTTTGTCTACAGCATTCAGAAGCCAAAGTATTGATTCTAGACAGCGAGTTTGCTGAACATGCTGAAATGATCGATGAAACCTTTCCAAATCTAATCGTGATTCATGTGACAGATGCGGCGCTCGATATTAAAGGTTTTGGCAGCATGAGCTACGAATCATTAATCGCCAGCTCAGACAGTTTGGATAATTGGGAAAAACCATTAGATGAATGGGATGCTATCGCGCTCAACTATACCTCTGGCACGACGGGTAAGCCCAAAGGCGTGGTCTATCATCATCGCGGTGCGACGCTCAATGCCGTCTCCAATATTTTAGATTGGGATATGCCCAAGCACCCTATGTATCTATGGACGCTGCCATTATTTCATTGTAATGGTTGGTGCTTTCCGTGGACGATTGCCGAACGTGCTGGAGTCAATGTATGCTTGCGCAAGATTGACGCTGATTTGATTTTGCAGCTGATTGCTAAGCATAAAGTGACTCATTATTGCTCAGCACCCGTGGTACATAATATGATTGCAGGCGGCAAACCAGAATATAAAGACGCCATTAATCATGAAGTCAAAGGCTGGGTTGCTGGTGCGCCGCCGTCTGAAACCATGCTCGCCGCCATGGAAGCAATGGGCTTTCATATCTCGCATGTTTATGGTCTGACCGAAGTCTATGGACCGGTTACTGTATGCGCTGAGCAGCAAGAATGGGATGAGCTGGATGTCGCTACTCGTGCGCAAAAGAAGTCGCGTCAGGGCGTGACCTCGCATTTGATGAGTGGCTTTGAGCTGTTTAAACAAGGGACTACTGAGCCAGTTGCTGCTGATGGCGAAGAGATGGGCGAGCTGGCACTGCGCGGCAATATGGTGATGAAAGGTTATCTAAAAAGTCGTAAAGCCACCGAAGAAGCCTTTACTGATGGCTGGTTCCGCACCGGTGATTTAGGGGTCAAATATCCTGACGGCTATATCAAAATTATGGACAGGCTTAAAGACATCATCATCTCAGGCGGTGAAAACATCTCTAGTATCGAAGTCGAGAACGTCTTATATAAAATGCCCGAAATCCAAAGCTGTGCGGTCGTCGCCGCGCCGCATGATAAATGGGGCGAAGTACCGGTGGCATTTATCGAGATTCATGAAGGCAGCACTTTACAGCACGATCATGTGATGGAACATTGCAAACAGCACCTTGCTGGCTTTAAAGTACCTAAATATATTATCTTTGCTGAAATCCCAAAGACAAGCACTGGTAAAGTGCAGAAGTTTGAGCTGCGTCAAGCAGCCAAATCATTGGCACACGAAACGCCAAAAGTAACGGCTAGTGCTAAGTAAGCTTTTATCAATGATGATTCATAATACTGAATCATCATTGATAAAAAAGGTCAGCCTAATGAATGTAGGCTGACCTTTTTATTGTGCTAAAAAAACCAAGCTCATTATTAATCAAACAACTAATTAAGCTTTGGCTCCAGCCATTGATACACCAGCATCCCAACTATCATCGCTGGGATAAAAACATATGCCTGCCACTGCCCTGTACCGAGCAGCACAATACCAGGACCTGGGCAAATACCCACCAAGCCCCAGCCGATACCGAATAGCATCGCGCCGATTAACAGTTTTTTATTAATCACTGTTTTGCTTGGCATATCTATTGAAGTGCCAATCCAGCTGGTCTGTTGACGCTTAGCCAATTGGACACCAACGATGGCAACTATTAAACCGCCACCCATCACCAATGCAAGGGAAATATCCCATGCACCAAAGACGTCCAAAAAGCCCTGTACTTTAACAGGATCAGTCATACCTGAGATTAATAACCCAATACCAAATAGCAGACCTGCCAGTAACCCAATTATATTTTTTAGCATCATTATGTCTCGCACTTCATTCGTGGATATAAGCTTTTATGAATCATATTCAACGTTGTCTTAGCAATGTGTTGTTTAAATTAAGCCCAAAAGATGTCGACCAATATAAACCGTCACAATACCAAATAACATAAAGGTCACTGTTGCCGCCATCGACCGTGGCGACAGTCGCGCATTACCACAAATACCATGTCCGCTGGTACAGCCTGAACCTAAACGCGTCCCAAAACCAACCAATAGCCCTGCACCGATTAATAACGGTATCGAGGTACTGATTTCGATATCAGGTAACGGTCTAAATAAACTATATAATAATGGCGAGAGAATCAGACCTGCAATAAATAATACCTGCCACATCTCGACGCGCTTAGGTTTAAGAAGACTTGAGAAAATACCACTAATACCCGCAATACGACCAATGCCCAACAGCAAGATAACCGTTGCAACGCCTAGCATCAGCCCGCCTACCAAGGAAATTGGCGTAAAAGCTTGCCAGTCTATTTGTATACCCATAATGATTACCTAAGCTGATTTTTTATTAAAAATGGTTTTATATCTTCAATTGAGTTTAACAACGATATTGTACTACTGCTATAAACGATTTTTTATTGTTTATATCTTACTACATATTATTTTACATAAATACATTATATTATAAAACATAATGAAAAAGTAAAAAAATACTGAACATTGCGTCACGCATTGCTCAGTATCTCTTCATTTGATGGCTGACTGGCTTAATAAATATAGTCGTTAATAAACGAGTCAGCCTCTCAAATCATTTTGCTAAGACTTCATCAAGCGCTTTTTCAAAACGCTCTACCGCGCCGTCGATATCGGTCAATTTATCCAAACCAAATAGACCTAAACGGAACGTTTTGAAGTTATCAGGCTCACCGACTTTTAACGGTACGCCAGCAGCGATTTGCAATCCAGCTTCAGCAAAAGCACTGCCTTTATGGATATCATCACGGTCAGTATAAGATACGACAACACCTGGAGCTTCAAAACCTTTGGCAGCAACGCTTTCAATACCTTTATCTGCCAGTACCTTACGGACGCGGTTGCCAAGCTCCCATTGTGCATCACACAATTTATCAAAGCCAATCTCTTTTGCTTCCAAGATAGTATCGCGGAATTGACGCAAGCTATCGGTTGGCATAGTCGCATGATAAGCGTGACCGCCGTTTTCGTACGCACGCATGATGGTTAACCATTGCTTTAAATCAAGGCTAAAGCAGTTAGACTCCGTGGTTTCTACCTTTTTGATAGCAGCGTCACTGAGCATAACCAGACCTGCACATGGTGTGCTACTCCAGCCTTTTTGCGGCGCACTGATGAGCACATCAATGCCCAATTTTTTCATATCTAACCATACACAACCTGAAGCGATACAGTCAATAACCAATAAACCGCCAACACTATGTACGGCCGCGCTTAATGCTTTGATGTAGTCTTCTGACAAGATAATGCCCGACGACGTTTCAACGTGCGGCGCATAAACGACAGCAGATTTGTCTGCTTTAATTTTGGCAACGGCCGTTTCGATATCCACTGGCGCAAATGGTTTTGGCGCTTCCGTATCTTCTGTACGCTCAGCCGTTAGTACCGTAGATGATTTGGCAAATTTGCCTTTTTCTAATATTTGCGTCCAACGATAGCTAAACCAACCGTTACGGATGATGAGACAATCTTCATCAATGGTCAGTTGACGGGCGACTGCTTCCATGCCGTAGGTACCAGAACCTGGAATAATAACCGCGGCTTCAGCGTTATAGACTGTTTTTAGGTTGCTGAGCAAATCATTCATCACCTCTTGGAAGGCTTTTGACATATGATTAAGGGCGCGGTCGGTATAAACCACTGAATATTCTAATAAGCCGTTTGGATCAATATCTTGACGTAATGCAGTCATGTGACGCTCCTGTCTGTTGTAATATTTTTTAAGTATGAGTGATAACAAAATCTAGATACTGTCTTAGCAAATTCAGGTCAGCTATTATTTTAATCAAACATCTTTTGACCAACGTAATATGATAGCCAGATACGTTTATAGATAGCATTCACTAAGTACGAATATCGAGTAATAATTGAGAATATGACGCAGGGTGGACGATGTAGCACTTTATCCTAGCGCTATTGCCGTTGACGGTGGTATCTTTTACGTCGTTGATGTCATCAGATATTGAGTGAAAGCGCATAAGATACGCAAACCATTATCGTTGCTACGCGGTAGTTGGCTGATAACAGTAGCGATTGAAAATGATTGACTGGATAGATAAAAGTTAAATAGTATAAAGACGCTGGTATTGTAACGAATACCGCTCGAGTATCCTAAAAACAGTCCCTATTCATCGATCAAGCATCATCACTTAATATCGTCATAACAGCTCGATATTAGCACTGATAATGCAGGTTGACAATGCTATGTTTGCGTTAAAACCATACTGATACAATTTCTTATTTTTGATGATAAAAGGCAACTATCAGTGATTCCGATGGGCGTCTTGTAGACCTGATACCACAAAGTCGAGTAATTCATTATCACCTTCGCGTGCCGCCTTACGCATGAGCTTGGAGGGCGCATGGGTCAAATTTTGCGTTAAGCGCCGTGTCAGCTCAATCATAATATCTTCAGGGTTAGCACTATCGCCTTGCAGCTCTGCGATAGACGACTGCAATAGTTTGTTTACCTGCTCATGAGTACGCGCGCGATATTGCTGAATATCCTTGCCTACTTGGCGCACTTGAAAGCGGCGATCCATCTCAACCACCAATTGACTGACCAACAGCTCAGCATCTACTGCTGCTTGCCGGCGTTGTTCGATATTACCGGCTATCACATGCTGCAAATCATCGACAGAATATAGATAAACGTCATCTATCCGGCTGACAGTCGAATCAATATCACGCGGCACCGCCAAGTCAATCATCAGCATCGGCTGATAGCGACGGCTCTTTAGTGCCCGCAGCGTCATGGTTTTATCAATCAATATGTCCATGCTACCGCTACAGCTGCTCACAATATCGGCTTCTGCCAATACTTGTGGCAGCTCTTGCAGCGTTCTGACTTCGATCCGGCGATTGGGATTGCGCAGCTCAGCCGCTAACGCTTCTGCGCGTTCAGGATTACGGTTGCAAATAATAACGCGACCGACTCCAAGACCTGCAATATGCGTCGCTACCAAGCGGTTCATCTCGCCAGCGGCTACCACCAGCAAAGTACGAGTTGGCAAATCATCAAAGATTTGCGTCACCAGTTTGGCAGCAGCATAGCTAAGTGACACAGCTTGTGCGCCAACTTGGGTCTCATTACGTACTCGTTTTGCCGCTGCAAATACCTGATCAACAATCCAACCTAGCTGATTGCTAAGCGCTTTTTGATCTTGCGCCATATGCACAGCGCGCTTGATTTGCCCCAGTATCTGCGGCTCACCCAATATCATAGAGTCAAGACCTGCAGCCACTCGTAGCCAATGGGTTAAAGCATGCGTATCTCGATGGACATACAAATAAGGGTCAATCTCATCCAGTGGTAACTGCTTAAAACCTGCAAGCCAAGTTTTAATTTTTAGGATGTGAGCGCTGATGATAGTCGCTGAGAGGTTGGCGCTATTGTTAGCCGTCATACTAGACTCTATAACTGAAGTCTCTACAACTGCTGAGGCTGAATTTGGCAATAATGTGTTTGGTGATAATATGCTTTCTGGGACCAATGAATAAATCTCTGTACGGTTGCAGGTGGACACTATCACGCTACCATCGCTAAAGCCTTGTAGCTGCGCAAGTGCGATATTGACCTCATCACCGACAAGCGCCAAGCGCTCTCGTAGAGCGACTGGTGCAGTTTTGTGATTGACCCCAATGACCACTAATCTCATTATTGACAGACCATAAATATGATATTCACTCGCCAACCAAACACCTTTAGCGGTTTTTAAAAAATTAAAATCCTATTTTTCAAAGACAGCTTTTGACAAGAAATCTTTGAAAAATAGCTTTTAATAGGCAACTTTGAAAGTAAAATAATAAAAAGCGCTTATTATATCATTATTGATAGCTTTATTTAACACTCACCTCTATAAGCCAGCATTTTGTCTGTATCTGGGCGCATGGCTTACAAATCAACTGCAATTACTGGTTTAATATTCTAACATTTGCATATAATTTTACTTAAAGCTAACAATATTATGCTTAAACTCGGATGCTACTAGAATAAATTTACACTATTACTGATGCCTAAGTAACACGGCTGCTATTGTGTATCCCTTCATGCTACTCTTATAATGTTTGACATCATTATTCGTCACAGATATCTGTTTTTAAAACGATTATAATAAACCCAGCCTTCTATGCTGCAAATCCTTTTACTAGGCATAGAAACAAGGTCAGAATAGGTAAATACTGCACGCTATGGTCTTTTTTGGGTCTTCATTTAGACGACAATCTACGCATAATGCTCAATCTAGCCTTAGTGCTTTATTGCATGCTCTCATTGAGCGGCTATGCCAACGTTATAAGCTAGCGTTTTCGTTGGCGGTTTGTTTGTGCCTAGGATTCCCTGCCTATGCTGACCATGCCATTGTCTCACCAAACATAGCTTTGCCCAAAGTCTCTCCCACTAACACTAGTAGTGCCACCGTTACCAGAACCATTAATGCCTCTAGTCAAGTCATTAACAGTCACACACCAGTGACTAAAAGCATCGATAATAAAAATTTGATAACTGATGCCTCGATAGCCGAAAGCACTCCGTCATCTGACCTCAATAAAATAAGCAATGAACCAAGCTTGTATGCCTTATTAGATGCAGAATTTTCTGTAAATCGTGATGATACCGAGCGTGCGCTGATTATCTATAAGCAGCAATCTTTTAAGCAAGATGCCACAGCCGTATTTGAGCGCGCGCTGAGCTTATCATTACGTAATGACAGGGTCGAAGAATCTTTACAATTTGCCAAAGCATGGCAAGATGAAAACCCAGACCATGTGCCTGCTTGGTTTTATGTCGCTCATTTGGCACTGCGGGCGCACGATTATGATTTGGCGGGCGAAACTCTAAATCGCATCTTGAGCTATGATCCTCGCGCCGACCTTAGCGAAATTCTGATTGGCATTTACCCAAACAGCGATGATGATAAGCGTGAATTACTCGCCGCTCTGCAACCTATCGCCAGTGAACAAAACGCCTCGCTGTCAGTCTTAAAAGCTGGCTTGCTTTATCAGTTTAATGAACCTGAGATTGCCATCGTTCATATCAATCGAGCAGTTGAGCGCCAGCCTGATTATGTGCCTTTTATTACCTTAAAAGCAGATATCTTGCGCAAAATCGAAACGCCAGAAGCAGTCATTGAGTATCTCAGCCAAGCACGCTTGCGCAATGCTGACAGTAAGAATCTATACTTGTATGAGATTCGCTATTTGCTTGATTTGAAACAGAATGAGCAAGCGTGGCAGCTGTTGTTAGGCGCTCATCAGCGCTTTGCCGATGATGCTGAGATTACCTTATTAGCGGCACTGGTTAGCTTAGATATTGAAAAATATACTAGTGCCGATCAATTGCTTAATACGCTTGCCAAAAATCCCGCTTATTTAGATCAATCTTATTATTATCTGGGCATCAGTGCCGAGCGTCAGCAAAACTTTGAGCAAGCCAAATACTATCTCAATGCTGTCATGCAAGAGGACTTGGTATTGGAAGCTCGACGAAAAGTGGTCGCATTAGACTTACTCAATAATAATGTTGATGCCGCTATCGCAACGTTAGAAAAGCTGCGTAAAGACTTTAGCGTCTTCGCTCCTGATAGCTTTGTGCTACAAGCCGATATCTTATGGCAACAGAATGAACCTGCAGAAGCCTTACGACTATTAACTAAGGCTGCTCGTAAATACCCTGATAATGAGATGCTGCTTTTTGCACGCGCCCAGCTCCTTGATGATAAAGAGGACTATATCGTCAAGCGTACCTTACTTAATCATTTGCAAGCGCTTGACCCCAGCAATCCTGCTTATCAGCTGAGTTACGCCCAGTTATTGCTGGCTAATGAGCGTGGTTCTGAGCAAGGATTGGCATTGGCGACGGCGATCATACAAATACGCTACGATGACCCTCGCTATGACAATGAGCTGCATCTGCAAGCCCTCAATGTACTGGCAAGTAATGCACTAGCAAACGAGAATTATCAGCAAGTGATCGACTATCTGCAAACGCCTTACGATGTGCTCCCTACTTTACGCTCAGGGACATTGCTATTACGCGCTTATCAAGGCTTAGGCGACAATGAAAAAGTTGATGCTTTACTTGCCGACTTGCAGCAGCGCTTCTCATTTGGGCAACACAATATCAATGACCGTATACAATTGTATTAATAACAAACGATATAATTAATAAGTAATAGCGTAGTGCTTCTAAGTCCTCGAATACGACATCCTATTATTACAAGTCATGTATAAGAAGCTAACAGCCACGCATAACTGAGTAACAAATACCACTTAAGCTAACCTGCTCTCGAAACAAAAATTTTGCAAATTTGTCCATTTTTGAGGAAACATCATGTCTACCCTGCGATCTTTTTATAAACCTAATAAATTGACCCTATTTGCCGCTATGACAGCAGCAATGGTAATTACCTCTGGCTGTCAGTCTATGAAGACCGCCAACGCGACCAACCAGCCTAGCACAACCATTCAAGGTCAAAACCCTGAGCAACCAAAGAAACTTGAGAGCTTTAATATTACAGGTAAGATTGGTGTTACAACGGCTGCGAGTGATACAACAGGGGCTCAAGGCGGCAGTGCATTTTATGCATGGGGTCAACAGAATGATCGCTTTGCCATTGAACTCATTGGTGCGTTAGGCATTGGTAAAACCAATATCGAATACAATGGTCAATCTGCGACTTTGGTGAGCGAAAAAACCGGTACTTTGAATGCGGCTGACCCTGAAACCCTGCTTAAAAAAGCCACCGGTTGGCAAGCACCTATCTCTCAGATGCCTTACTGGATTTCTGGACGCCCAGCGCCTTCAGACAGCGCACCGCAGCTTGATGCTCAAAACCGTCTAATTAGCTCTGTAAATGGCGAATGGCGTGCCAGCTTCAGCTACAAAGGCAATGATAAATTACCAAATAAAATCAGTGCAGTTCAATCGCAAGGTAATAAAGTTGTTATGACAATTGATCATCAAAAGTAATAGCACCAATTAGATTTGATCGCTATTGCAAACAGCCATTTTTATAAATGGCTGTTTGCGTTTAAAAATTGCACCTGAGAATTGTGACCATCATTTATGACTAAAAACGCGACTTCTGCATCGGTTATTACTCGCCTATCACCAGCAAAGATTAATTTATTTTTGCATATTACTGGTCAGCGCGCTGATGGTTATCATAATTTGCAAACGGTGTTTCGCCTGCTCGATTGGGGCGATTATTTGCATTTTTCAATAGCAGATGAATTAATAATTATTATTGATAGCGTAGCAGACAATAATTCTGTAGATAATAGTAGCCTCTGTGGTCATCTACTCACGCTAAGTGGTGCCGACACCATAACCAGCAGCATAGAGGACAATTTGATCTTTAAGGCGGCTAATGCCTTACTTGTAGCTGCGCTAGACTCAAATTCGCTACCTAAGAATCTACAGAAAGTGTCAGTGAGGTTAGATAAGCACTTACCGATGGGCGCAGGCTTAGGTGGTGGCTCGTCCAATGCCGCAACGACATTATTAGTCTTAAATAAAATATGGCAGATTAATTTTGATCAAGATACGCTTATAAAAATTGGCACAAGCATTGGCGCTGATGTGCCAATATTTATCTTTGGACAAGATGCTATTGCGATGGGCATTGGCGAAGAGCTGACAGCGATTGATTTGCCCGAGCAACAGTATTTAGTATTGACCCCTAATGCTCACGTTAATACTGCCGAGCTTTTTGCGCACCCCAAGCTACAGCGAGATATCGCCCTGCTATCAATTAAGACCATTCAAAACCAGTCCAATGACTATGTGCAACATTTAAACACGCCTTATCAAAATGTCTTTACGCCAGTGGTGACCAGTCTTGCTCCTGCCGTCAATGAAGCATTACGCTATTTGCAAGAGTTAGAGACTCAAGCACTGAGCACAGCAAGAATGACTGGCTCAGGTAGCGCAGTATTTTTGCCTTTGGATGCAGGTGTGATATCTGATAAAGCGCGTTTGGCAAAGTGGATTGAAGAGGCGCCCTGTCCTGCCTATTTAGTTCGTAATTTATGAGTTAGATTTGAGCTATAGTGTGAAAGTAAAGGACTATACATACAGTGTAAAAAGTTTTATGGATCCAATACCCGTTTTATTTTTGACCTATTTTTTAATAAAAGCTATAAAAAGGCGCAAATGACTTGCAAAATCTGAAAATTTAATTATAATAGGTCGCCTCAATAGGGGTATAGCCAAGTTGGTAAGGCATCAGGTTTTGATCCTGACATCCGTTGGTTCGAGTCCAGCTACCCCTGCCATTTTTAAGCTCAAAGCATTAGATGTGTACTTATTATAAGCAGTTTATAGACAGCCGCTTATCTTATCGACATTGACAATGTTACCCCAGTTTCGGTATAGTTCGCAATGAACACCGTTAGGGAAAAGTTATGTTGTAGACGGTTTATCCGTTTATAAAATAACGAACAGGTCGTGACGCTATTCTAAGCGTAATTTTATTAAAAGTTGCTATTAGATATCGACGTACACAGCCTAGACATTACAGGGGTATAGCCAAGTTGGTAAGGCATCAGGTTTTGATCCTGACATCCGTTGGTTCGAGTCCAGCTACCCCTGCCATTTTTTACTGTAATAGTAGTCATCAATACTTTTCAATACTCTTTTCTTAATTTGAGCAGTTTGACACTGCTTAGCGGTCGCTGCTTGAGTCAATCAATAGGACTTCTGTCATGCCTTATTTGGCGATTTTTACGGGTAATGCTCACCCTGAATTAGCAAAAACCGTAGCCGATCATCTTCACATACCTCTTGGTAAAGCTGACATCACGCGTTTTTCTGATGGCGAAATTGCCGTGGAAATCAAAGAACACGTACGCGGTAAAGACGTGTTTATCATGCAGCCTACTTGTGCACCGACCAACGACAATTTGATGGAAATCATGATGATGGCCGACGCCTTGCGTCGTTCTAGTGCTGGCCGTATCACCGCTGTCATGCCTTACTTCGGTTATGCCCGTCAAGACCGTCGTCCGCGTTCAGCTCGTGTACCTATCTCGGCCAAAGTCGTCGCTGACATGCTAAACATCGTTAGTATCGATCGCGTCATGACCGTTGATTTGCACTCAGATCAGATTCAGGGCTTCTTTGATATCCCAGTCGATAACATCTACGGTACCCCTGTATTATTGAACGATCTTAAAAAACAAGATTATGACAACATCATGGTAGTTTCACCTGACGTTGGCGGTGTGGTGCGTGCGCGTGCCATGGCTAAGCAATTGGGCGATACAGATATGGCGATTATTGATAAACGCCGTGCCCGTGCCAATGAGTCACAAGTGATGCACATCATCGGTGATGTTCGTGACCGTGATTGCGTCATCGTTGATGATATGGTCGATACCGCAGGTACGTTATGCAAAGCCGCTGAAGCGCTTAAAGCAAATGGTGCACGCCGCGTAGTGGCTTATATCACGCATCCTGTATTATCTGGTAATGCGCTTAAGAACATCAGTGAATCAGAATTGGATGAGATTGTCGTTACTGATACGATTCCATTGTCTGATGCTGCCAAAGCTTGCAGCAAGATTCGTCAAGTGAGCATCGCGCCAATGTTGGCTGAAAGCTTACGCCGTATTAATAACGAAGAATCTATCAGCGCGATGTTTGACGCTTAAGAGTTATCGTAGATTGAAAAAAGCGCCAAGTTTCATTACTTGGCGCTTTTTTATTTAATGATTTTAATTAACAGTTTTGAGCTGTTGTTTGTATAGGTGTTTTTCATAACGATCTTGCATAAGGGTTTTGCCCAGCTATTTTACGTAGGTCTTTCTTATTATTAGCTAATCACGTATAATGCGCGCCTGTGCTGACCGTTTTTTATGATTTAAAACAGTCGGTATTATTAAAAGTGCTGATCACGTTTAAAATAATGATTTTCTTGATAATTTTTATGATGGGAATCATTAGGTTAAGCACATGGCTAGATTTGATTATCGGCGTTTATCACGCCCGACAAATACTAGCTATCATCACGTATTAGTGGATTGGTCGCAAATCCACTTTTTTATGACCAGACACTTCATCATTTTTTTATAGGATTACATCCATGACTATTAATCATTTTGCATTAAACGCAGTTGATCGTTCTGCTGAGCTTCAAGGTAAAGGTGCGAGCCGCCGCCTACGTAAGCAGAACCTAGTTCCTGCTATCATCTATGGTGGTGGTGAGCAGCCAACAGCTATCTCTATCAAAATCAATGAGCTAGTAAAATCACTAGAATTTGAAGCGTTTTTCTCACACATCTTGACTTTGAATGTAGATGGCGAAGAGCATCAAGTAGTTATTAAAGACTTGCAACGCCATCCTGCTAAAGGTTTCCCAATGCATGCTGATTTCCAGCGTGTTGTGAAAGGTCAGAAAATTAACATGAATGTTCCTGTTCATTTTTCTGGTCGTGAAGAAGCGCCTGGCACTAAGGCTGGTGGTGTTCTATCAACACTAGTAACTGACATCGAAATCGTTTGCATACCATCACAGTTACCTGAATATCTAGAAATAGATGTATCTGGTATGGAAATTGGCGATTTGTTCCGTCTGTCAGACATCACTCTTCCTGAAGGCGTGGTTATTGCTGAGCTTGAATTAGAAGATGGTCATGACCGTACGATCGTGAACATGCAGCCACCAACGGTTGAAGAAGTTGACGAAGCTGCTGAAGTGGATGCTGCTGACGTACCTGCGACTGAGCAAGGTACTGACGAAAGCAAAGACGGCGAGTAATAAACCGGTTTTATATAGCGACTTATTGTTGTCTATATAATGTAAGGTTCGTTCAGTCAAAAAATAGCAGGTGATGAATATCTCCTGCTGTTTTTGTAAGTAAGGTTTGAAAAATCAGACCTGACCACTCATTTATTATAGTCAAGCAGGGTGTTTTTATGGCCATAAAGCTTATAGTCGGTCTTGGTAATCCGGGTCAGGAATATATGTTTACGCGCCATAATGCAGGATTTTGGTTCGTCCTTCATTTGGCTCAGCAGTTTAATATCACTCTCGCCCCCGACAAAAAATTCCATGGAGTGACAGGACGCGGGCAGATTCATGGGCATGACGTGCGTCTATTGATGCCGCTGACTTTTATGAATAAATCAGGTCAGTCGGTCGTGCCCATGGTTAAATTTTATGGCATTGATAATGACGAGCTGTTAATCGCCCATGATGAGCTTGATATTCCTGCTGGTAGCATCAAACTCAAAACTGACGGTGGTCATGGTGGTCATAATGGTCTGCGTGATATAACCCCCCATATTGGTAACGACTTCCATCGTCTGCGTGTGGGTATTGGTCATCCGGGTCACAAGTCTAAAGTCAGTGGTCATGTGCTTTCAAAAGCTGCGCCAGATGAGCAAATTGCTATTGATAGTGCATTATCTGCTGCTTTTGACGCCCTGCCTTTGCTATTAGGCGGTGATGTCGAAAAAGCACGTTCGCAAATTAATGGTTTTAAATTACCTGAATGAATGGTGTTTCAATTATAATAACCTTTTATTTTAGCAAGTTAATCCCCATTAACGTTTTGATTTGACTCATTTATATCCGTTACACTAAGGAAGCAATCTATGCTACTTAATATGCTCAAGTGCAAATTACATCGTGCCCGTGTTACTCATGCCGAACTTCACTATGAAGGCTCATGCGGTATCGACGGTGATTTGTTAGACCTTGCCGGTCTGCGTGAAAACGAATCTATCGACATCTATAACGTCACCAATGGCAAACGCTTTCGCACCTATGCTATTCGCGCTGAAGCGGGCTCTGGTATTATCTCCTTAAACGGTGCAGCGGCTCATATGGCAGACCTAGGCGATATCGTTATCATCTGTGCCTATGCACATTTTGATGAAGTTGAAGCGTCAACGTATCAGCCAAGACTGGTCTATTGCAACGAAGACAACACGGTTAAAGACACCGCAAATATTATTCCAGTACAAGTGGCCTAAGAAAATCATTTAAGAGCTTGTTACATAAACCATGAGTAAATACGTGGTCACACGGTTGCCATTTCTGTCAAAATCCCATTAAAATACTTGTACTTATATCGAAGCTGAATCCAGATTGTGATTCAGCTTTTTTTTATGCCATTTTTATATGACATAAGCTTGCTCAAAATCCAATATCTGTTTTTTATCTCTAACGAAGGAGTTGTCTAAATGTGGTTGGCAGTTATTGCAATATTGATTGGTCTTGCGATTCTTGTTTGGAGTGCCGATGTCTTCATTGATGCTGCAACAGCATTGGCAAAAAAGTTTAATGCGCCCAGCTTCTTAATTGGCGTTATCATATTAGGAGTAGGCACATCTGCCCCTGAGATGGTCGTGTCTGCATTGGCAGCATTGGAAGGCAGCCCTGAACTCGCACTGGGTAATGCGTATGGCTCTAATATCATCAATATTGCTTTGGTCTTGGGTGCAACGGTACTCATTAGCCCTATTATCATTCATAAAGGTGTCATCAAGCGCGATCTGCCAATACTGGTAGTCATCACTGCATTGGCAGCGTGGCAGCTTCGTGACGGGCTATTAAGCCTAACTGATGGTCTGGTTCTATTGGCATCATTGGTTATTGTGTTGGGAATTCAGATCATTCTTAGTTTACGTGAAAGCAAATCAAATGATGAAGAAGCTACCACAGAAAATTTGAGCGGTACAGAGGACAACCATCCTAACTTGATGCGCGGTTTAGGCAGTTTAGTCATTGGCTTATCAATGCTGGTAGCAAGCTCGCAAGCCATCGTCTGGGGCGCCGTTGAGCTGGCAACGTTTTGGGGATTGAGCGAGCTGATTATCGGTCTGACTATTGTTGCTATTGGAACCTCGCTGCCTGAATTGGTCGCAAGCTTATCAGCCGCGCGTAAAGGTGAGCACGACATGGCACTGGGTAATATTATTGGCTCTAATATATTTAACACCTTGGGCGTTGTTGGTCTCGCAGCGCTTATAGCGCCAATCACAGTCAGTCCAATTATCTTATCACGTGATATATTGGCGATGGGTCTGGTCACGCTCTTACTGGTAGCTATGGCGGTTTTTGCCTTTATGAGTAAGCGTCCATTCGGTCGCGCTTCTGGCTCGACTTTGGTCTTATTCTTTGTCGGCTATACTTTATGGTTGATGCAAACAGCCAACATGTAAGGTTTAAAATATGTTGACAGACTATGGCAATGATAATGCGGTTTATTTTCCTCGCTTGCGGTTTCTAATCACTCGCCATAGTCCTTCATTCTCTGTTTTTGGCATTTTTAAGGTAATGGTATTAGATAGCATATCTTGCACTGCGAGACCACGTGAGTTGAATAGGCAAAAAGCATAATTGAAAACAAAGCCCAGAAAGACACTGGTCAATAAAATAGCACGCGAGCCACCGATGGCACTACCAATGAGGCCAAATATAAGTGGCATGATACTGGCTGCTAGAACACGCTTAAAGGATTGCCCCCACGTGAGCAGATGACCGCTGTTATTAACGGTTTTAAGCCGCCAAGTCTGCATACCTAATGTCTGCCCACCGCGACGCCAGAACAACCCATAAAACCCTACCAACGTCAGGATAAAAGAGGGTGTCATAATAACGTTTTGATACCATGTTGGCAGTGATTGAGCTTGTGACGACTCGCTACCCGTCTCCATCGTCAACAAGGTGCCAATCACCGTCAGGACCGTCCCTACCAAAAATAATAATGCTAAAATCAGCATACCATCATAAAGAATCGCTGCCATGCGGGTGCTGGGTTTAGCAATCGCTAGCTCTTCAACCTCAGAGGTATGAGGTGCAGATTTTTTGGCTTTAGCAGCGGATTTAGACGGGCGTTTAGATAAACTCTTTGACATGGTACCAGCTCATAGCAAGCAATGAATAATAGCGCTATTGTACCGTAATTCAGGCACTTATCGTACACTATACTCAGGATAGTCGCTTGGATATGAAGAAATCGCAGACGTAAAAAAACCGCCAAATTGTCATAAGACAGGCGATTGATTTAGTAAATAAGCGATGATGTAAAATGGTGCGCTTGGAGAGATTCGAACTCCCGACCCCTTAGTTCGTAGCCAAGTGCTCTATCCAACTGAGCTACAAGCGCGTACTTTACACATCATTTACTGCTTTGTTAATAACAATTACAGCAAATTAGGTTGGTCATTATATAGATAATTTCGCTTGTGTCAACATCTTTTTTTATTAAAATCAAATTAATTTTTGTTTTAACAAAACAGAAGATAATTAACGCTGTTTTTGCGTGATTACTCTAATAACAACGAATAAATGGCGGTGAAGGAGGGATTCGAACCCTCGATACGCTTACACGTATGGTTCCTTAGCAGGGAACTGGTTTCAGCCACTCACCCACTTCACCTAACGATTTAAGACACTTATCAAAGTATTTTTTATAAAAACACCTCTTTAAACATAGTATTGATGCTAACAATACGTCTTATGCCGTGGGCGAGTATTATAGCAAAGCCAAAACGAATTGCAAGCATTGTCTGTCCTTTTAATCATGCTTTTTGCATAATTATCGATTTATCGGTCTTTATGGCTTTTTTGACAGTAGATGGCTATAGTATTTACCACTTATTATAAAAGATATCAAAGGATGTGTTATGCGACCAGTCGTATTGTGCTTTTCAGGCTTAGACCCCTCAGGTGGTGCTGGATTACAAGCGGATATAGAAGCCATCGGTCAAGCAGGCGCTCATGCTGCTATCGCTTGTACGGCTATTACCATACAAAACTCGCAACAGGTATTTGGCTTTGATGCGTGCGCGGCAAATTTAGTTAAAGATCAAGCCAGCGCTGTACTTAATGACTTGTCTGTCAGTGTCATTAAGTCAGGTATGCTTGGTACGACTGATAATATCACTATGCTCACCCAGTTATTTGCTGACGAGATTATTGTTAAGGGCACTCCTTTTGTATTGGACCCAGTATTGGTTGCCAACAGTGGTGGTAGCTTAGGCGATGAGCAGACGCTAGTCAGCGCCTTTAGACAGCTGCTACCCTATGCCACCTTGATTACCCCTAACACTCATGAGCTGCGCGCCTTGAGTGCTGAACAAGACTTACATATAGGTGCTCAGAAGCTATGTGCACAAGGCACTCATGCAGTACTGGTCAAAACCTCACACGACTTCGATAGCGGTGATATTGAGCAGTATTTATACATAAAAGGCGAGATGGTACATAAAAGTCTCTTACCACGCCTAAAAGGCGAATTTCACGGCTCTGGCTGTTCACTAGCGAGCTTTATCGCTGGGCGCTTAGCGATGGGTGATGCGCTTATCGAGGCGGTAAAAACGGCGGATAGCTGGATTACCAAAACGCTGCGTGCCGCTGATGCACCGCACCCTGAGGATGCTAAAGCGCAATTGATACCCAACCGCTTTATGCGCTTTTAGCACTTAGTATTTATCGTATAATTTTATCTAAATAACGAACATAAAAAAGGCGCTCTATCTTGTATAGAGCGCCTTTTTTATTTGAAATTTTATTATCCCGAAAATCTTTTTAACTTAACTGGCTTAACCTAACATCGGCATAAAGCTTGATGCCAAACCACCGATAAAGATTTCGAGTAGGTAAAAGGCGAAAAAGGCAATCATCGGTGATAGGTCAATCATCCCTAAGTTTGGCGTAATACGACGAAACGGTGCCAAAATAGGTTCTGCTAAATTTACAATAATACCGATAAGCGGATGCTGAGACTGTGTAAAAACCACAATCCAGCTAACGATGATAGAACCTATCACCAAGTAGCGGCACATGCGTAAAAAGTCTAAAACCAAGCTGATAGTACCGGTAAAAAACAATGGGACTGGCGCAATACCCTTATGTGTTAATGCTGCTTTTCCTGCGATATCAATCAGACGAATCAAAAACATCAGGACGATGGCAGCGATACTAATACGACCTTGTGCAACGGTTGGAAAAATACGTCCAAAGACATCGACGATATGGGTCGCTTTATAGGCAGGCGCAATCATAGGATTGCTGGCATCCATCCCTGCAAACTGCAGCATAAAACGAATAAACACCAACATCATGGCGAAGGTGGTGACCAAATCAAAAATTTGCAATAACATGTTGTTCATGAAGCGCTACTCAATGTGACATTATTAACAGGTTTTAGGATGACGAATGTCATTATCAGGCATTTATTATAACCAGTCAGAGGCAGCATTTTATAAAATACTACCTCTATTATAAAGATGATTATTTGCTCATCTCTTCACTCAAGGCTTGGCTGCGATCGTAGCACGCTTGCATGGCTTCACCAATTTGACGACCAATGTCATTGGCTTGCATTGATTCAATGGCGGCTTGGGTTGTGCCGTTTGGTGAGGTCACTTTACGACGTAGCTCGCTTGGCGCATCTTCGCTACCCATTGCCATTTTTGCCGCGCCCAACATGGTTTGCATAGCGAGCGCTGAAGCCTGCTCTTTATCCAAACCTAAAGCCACTGCACCGTCAATCATGGATTCAATGAAGTAAAACATATACGCTGGCGCTGACCCTGATACAGCAGTTACCGCATGCATGTGTTCTTCATTATCGACCCACATGACCAATCCTGATGCTTCCATGACCGCCGTTGCCAATTGCTTCTGTTCAGCAGAAATATTATCAGTACCGTACAGACCCGTTGCGCCCATTTGAATCATCGCAGGTGTATTTGGCATCGCGCGGACGATATTGTCATACCCACCCAACATGTCAGATAAAAGCTCAGTCGACAAACCTGCTGCCACTGAAATCACCAGCTGTTTGTCTAAGATATCCGAAAAGCTACTGACCACCGCTTTCATCACTTGCGGTTTGACCGCCAGTACCACAATGTCAGCATCGATAACGGCAGCTTTTGCATCAGCAGTTGGATCAACCGTATTCAATCCTTTAGCAGCCAATTGCTCGCGCGCCTCGCTACTCGGATCAGCAACGGTAATCAGACTCGGTTTGACACCGCAGCTAACAAGCCCGCTAATCAAAGCCTGCGCCATATTTCCGCCACCGATAAAGCTGATTTTCTTATTATCTAATACTGACATACATGTCTCCTATTCAAAAAACCAAAGGTATTCAAACTAACATAATGATAGGTAAAATGACAGTCAGTTTACCATACTGCTACTGGCGCTGTTCGGGAAATTCAAAGGCTCAGTAATGGAGTTGCTGTTTAAGTAATCATCACTATAGAACGTCGCATATTTATTATTTAACAGGTTTAATGCACAATTAAATGACTGTCGATAAATGCGGCAAGCTGTTTTACATCTACATTAATATTCGCCTGCTCAGCATCCAACACCCAGCTATGAAAAGGTGATAATAATAAAATAGGTTGTTCTATCGGGCAATCGTTCTCTAAAAGCTCGTTTTCACTACTTTCTTTATTTATCAAAGTCACGCTAACGACTACCAAACTCTCACGCATCCATGATGGAATACCTAAGGTTTGATAGAGCTTTTTGCCCGATTGTGGACGCGACGCCAATGCGGTTTGCACACGCTGATTACGATCTAATGGCGCAAAGGTAATCCTAAGCTTATCTTTATCGCTTTCTACTTTATAGCTTTCTAATAGTCGCATTACTTCATTTGGCAGAATCTGTAATTGCCAAGTGAATTTATCATCATTGCGTAGATTAATTGGAACGGGTTGTCTTCCAGTTGTATGAACATCTGCCCCGATAAGATTAGACTCAGTATGAGTCAACAAGCTCTGCGTCTGTTCGGCAAGCGGCAACTCTAACCATTTGAGCCAGTCGCTACTTAGACGATAAAGCTGCTGACGATAACGGCGAATAGTATATGACTGTTCGCGTCCTTGCCAAAACAATTCCGTTTGATGATCATGATCATCACGCTGGCTTAAGCTCAATACGTTATCGACAAGCTGCTTAGCAGGCGGTAATGGCTCATCTTGACCAAGCCAATAATGCAATAGTTGTCGTTGGCGATAAAGTGGTAGTTTTTGCAATTTATCTATATTTAGCGCGCGCTGGGCAGGTGGCAGCTGTAATGATGCTACCTCCGTCCACTGTAAATCTTTTGCCGCTTGTGCATTAACCGTTAATTGCGCATCGCTTAGTAGCTGCGCGCTACGCGCTATGTTATCAATGACGTTAGGATTGTATTTTGCCAATACTGGCATGATGTCACGGCGCAGTCCACTACGGACGTTATCACCGCCATCATTGGTGGGATCATCAATATAAGGCAGCTTTAGGCGCTGAGCATAGGCACTAATACTGGCGCGCTGTATAGTGAGCCAAGGTCGCCATAATATGATGCGATGGGCGTCCTGCGTTTGTACACGCCACGGATGCATACCCGACAGACCATTTACTCCTGCGCCCTGAATCAATCGCATCAACACAGTTTCAGCTTGGTCATCAGCATGATGGGCTAATAGTAATACATCATCTTGATTGAGTTGCGCACGCATCACATCATAACGTGCTTGGCGTGCGGCTTGCTCATCATGTCCATTTACGTGTGCCTGCAAAATAGTGTATGGTATCTTTTGAGCCTTTGCCCAGTTAGCAACATGCGCAGCCCAAATAGCGCTATCCGCTTGCAAGCCATGGCTGACATGCAATAGTTGCGGTAAAAATGGCAGTCGACCTTGCTGATAGAGTTGCACACATAGTGCTGCCAGTGCCAATGAATCACGCCCACCACTACAGGCCAGCCAAATTCGCCGACCCTGTAGCTGCTCGCCATACTCAGCCATACTGGTCAATAATGCCTTTGCCAAATTATCGTTAATCGGCAGTTCAGCTATTGGCTCAATAGGATGTGGTAGGATTGCACTGCTGCTCATCATTGACCTTATCTCATTAGTTAGTATATGAATTAATTGACACAAAAAAACGCGCCATAACATGACACGTTTTTATTTTAACATTAAGCGTAAGCCTCTAGTGCTAAAAGCTGATTGTCAACTATTTAGACACAGGACATACTAGCAAGGCAACATGACTTCTGAGTTAAACGATTTGAATTTCTCATAACGTAGTTCACAACGCGTATGGGTATCTAAATCTTTCAGCTCATCCAATTGCTCAACCAATAGAGCTTTTAATGCCGTCATTACTGGCTGTGGCTGAATATGAGCACCTTCACCTTCGTCGATGACCGCATCAATCAAGCCCATTTGATACAGATTGATAGCATTTAACTTTAAGGCTTCACTGGCATCTTGCGCTTTTTCGGCAGTTTTCCATAGAATAGAAGCGCAGCCTTCAGGAGAGATGACTGAATAAATACTATTTTGTAGCATATTCACTTTATCACCAACGCCAATCGCCAATGCGCCACCTGAGCCGCCTTCACCAATAATGGTGACGATGATAGGCACTTTTAAACTAGAAAACACAGCAATGCTTTCAGCAATGGCTTGTGCTTGTCCCCGCTCTTCCGCACCAATACCCGGATAAGCTCCTTGGGTATCGACAAAGGTCATAACCGGAATATTAAAGCGCTCAGCCATTTTGACCAAACGAATGATTTTTCGATAGCCCTCAGGGTTTGCCATACCAAAGTTATGCTCAATACGCTCACGTGTGCTGCGACCACGATGTTGACCAACAACCATCACCGGCATACCGTTTAGGCGTGCAAGTCCACCAAGGATTGCCTTGTCATCAGCAAAAGCGCGGTCGCCGTGCAACTCATCAAATTCGGTAAACAGCTGATTTACATAGTCCATAAACAATGGACGTTTGGCATGCCGTGCAAGCTGAACGCTATCCCAGACGGTACTCATAGACGCTTCCCTTTCTTAGTTATACTCAATAGAGCTATGTTCAATATGGTTAGATTAATACTGGCATCGTTATCGGTTTTAGGATAATGAAAGTACAGTTGTAAACTCAATAAAAACTATAATAGCACATCTTATATGCCATAACATTACCGACAACACCGCTTTTGTTATGTTATTTCTAACCGCATTAATCAAGTAATCTATTAACAGTTTCAGCTGATAAAAAATTAAACCTCAATGACGCTTAGTTTGACGCCCCATTTGGCAAATTGTTCTATTTCAGTCTGCAAATCAGACAATAAGAAAGCATAGTGTTCGCTACTATCACCAACCATGATTTGCCAATGATTGTCATCATCTACTTTTAATTCTAATGTTGGTAATTCATAATCACTGCGACTGTGATGTGCCAGTACTGCCAAACGTAGCAGCAAGCACAGATAAACGAGCTGATCACCGCCGATAGTACACGTCTGCTCTAACATATCTGCTTTGAGTTTACGTCGATGATTCAGCATCAGCTGTGCCATACGCTTTTGGTCTACTTGTGAAAATCCTGGAATATCAGAATACTCCATCAAATACGCACTGTGTTTATGATAGCTACTATGGGCAATCGCCAACCCTATCTCATGTAAGAATGCCGCTCGCCTGAGTAAATCGCCATCTTCCGTACTGAGGCCAAGTTTTTCTTGTACTTGCTCAAAAAGGTGACGACTGGTTTTGACCACTTGCTCAGCCTGTTTTTTATCGCCTGAATAGCGCTTAATCAGTGCCAATACACTGCGGTCACGTACGTCTTCACTAGCAAAGCGTCCGAGCATGTCATACATGACGCCTTCGCGTAGCGCGCCATCCGAATAAGTAATGGTGTCAACACCCAGCACCTGCATGACTGCCCGTAATACCGCAACGCCTGCTGGGAATACCGCTTTACGGTGCTCTTTGACGCCTTCTAAATCAATGTCATCGATGTTGCCAATTTTAAGCAGTAATTTCTCTAACTTTTTGACCCCATTATAAGTGATACGTTCTTGTTCATCTGCCCAGCCTTTTGAAACCAAAACATTACGCACCGCTTTAATCGTACCACTCGATCCAATGGCGCTGCTCCAGCCCATTTTTTGGTAGCGCCCATTAATCGCCAGTACTTCTTTGCGCGCAGCCGACATGGCCTTATTAAAGGCTTCCCTGGTAATTTGTCCATCAGCAAAATATTTTTGCGTAAAGGCAACACAGCCCATCTGCAAGCTCTCGGTCAATAATGGATCAAACTCTTGACCAATAATAAACTCTGTTGAGCCGCCACCAATATCAACAACCAGACGCTTGTCACTACTGGCATTGGTATGCGAGACACCTAGATAAATCAAACGCGCTTCTTCTCGTCCTGCAATAATCTCGATGGGCTTAGGTAAGATTTTATTGGCACGGCTGATAAAATCATTGGCGTTCTTGGCTTGGCGTAAGGCGTTGGTCGCAACAATACGAATGCGCTCAGGAGGCACCGAATCTAGACGTGCCACAAAGCGGCTAAGACAATCTAGACCACGCTGCTCCGCTGCTTCGCCCAAAATATTATGCTCATCGAGTCCTGCTGCTAACTGAACCTTTTCAGACATAGACACCACTTTTCGCACCTCACCATGATCAAGGCGAGCAATGGCTAAATGAAAACTGTTAGAACCAATATCAATGGCTGCCATCAATTCATCTTCAGCAAGTGGTGAATTTTTTAGGTTGTTTTTGGGCATAAGTAAGGTCGTTACCGTGTCAGATCAAAAGATAATTAAAAGGGTTTAGGCTTTTAAAATAGAAAGTAAGTTGGATTAAAGTAAGGACTACCATATATAAAAAAGATAATAATCACATAAATGATGGCAAGTTTTGCCATTAAAACATTTATGCCAAACGCTGGCAAGTAAGCGAAGACAACCGCTAAACAGCGGCTAAAAATAAGATAGATACTTTGTGAAGCAAAAAACATCTTCTACCCTTAGCCATTATTTGTTCAATATTGGCTTGCTACCACCACTATTGTCTATATTATAATAGAGAACAAGTACTTACCTATGAGCTTTATGGTATCAAGCTATTTCATTCTACTGAAAAGCCTCATTACGGATAGATGAGACATAACCTATAAGGAAGCCAAATCAATGAATAACACCCCTACGCAAACGTCACAAACTAAAGAAATTACTGCTGAAAAAGACAGCCATAACAATCTGATAAAAATGGATAGCTCAGACAAACCGTCATTTTATAACTTTTATCTTGATGAGCATCAAAATATGGCTTGCCGTAGATTGCATTTTGCAGGCAGTAGCTTTGGATTAATTGGACTGGCAAAATCTGTTAAGAATCGCTCAGCAAAACCCTTAATTAAAGGTATTGCCGCAGGATACGCTTGCGCTTGGGTCGGACATTTTTTCTTTGAAAAGAATAAACCCGCCTCTTTTAAATTTCCTTTGAAAAGCTTTGCTAGTGATTTTCGTATGTATGCGGATGTGCTGCGCGGTAATTTGAGTCTGAGAGACCGTAAGTTTGATAAAGTGCGGTAAATACAACTGCCTTTATTATTTATAAAAAACCAGCACAGTAATCTTGTCACTATGCTGGTTTTTTTAAACGCCTAAAACTGCTGTGTTACGCTTTTGCCATTTCTGCAAATATTTCATCAGCGGCTTTAATAGTCGCCTCAATATCTTCGTTACTATGCTTGATAGACATAAAGCCTGCTTCATAAGCAGACGGTGCCAGATAAATACCACGATCAAGCATACCGTGGAAGAAGGTATTAAATAACTCCATATCACACTCAGTCACTTCATCAAAGTTTTGAGGTACAGTCGTCGCACTGTCTTTGACAAAGAACATACCAAACATACCGCCCAATTTATTGGTGCGCATATTGATGCCATGCTTGTCAGCAGCCGCTTGGAAGCCATCAACCAAATGATCTACTTTCGCTGATAGCTCATCATAGAAGCCGTCAGCAGTTAAATCCTCAAACATGGCGATACCGGCGCGCATCGCCAGCGGATTACCGGATAACGTACCCGCTTGATAGACACCGCCAAGTGGCGCGATGCAAGACATGACTTCTTTTTTGCCACCAAAAGCACCAACTGGCAATCCGGCACCGATGATTTTACCAAAGCAGGTTAAATCAGGGTCGATACCGAAGTGCGCTTGCGCACCGCCAAGTCCAACACGAAAGCCCGTCATGACTTCATCAAAAATCAATACTGCGCCATTGGCAGTACATTCTGCACGCAAGGTATCATGGAATTCTTGGCTTGGAATGACCATATTCATGTTACCAGCGATAGGCTCTAAGATAACGCAGGCAATTTCCTCACTCCATTTCTCAAAACAGTCTTTAATCGCTTGCGGATTGTTATATGGAATCGTAATAGTATGCTTGGCAAAATCTGCTGGTACACCTTTTGAGGTTGGCTCACCAATATCAAGCATGCCTGAGCCTGCTTTTACTAGTAGGCTGTCTGAATGACCATGGTAGCAGCCTTCAAATTTGACGATTTTGTCACGCTGAGTATAACCACGTGCCAAACGAATCGCACTCATCGTCGCTTCCGTGCCTGAGCTGGTCATACGAATCATCTCAACACTCGGGACGATTTCGCAAATTTTATCGGCAACGGTGGTCTCAAATGGCGTTGGCGTACCAAAGCTCAAACCATCATCAGCCGCTTTTTTGACCGCATCAATAACTTTTGGATGGGCATGACCCAAAATCATCGGACCCCAAGAGCCGACATAATCAATATAAGCATTGTCTTCGGTATCGTAGATTTTGCTACCATTGGCACGGTGCATAAATATTGGTGTGCCACCGACACCAGCAAAAGCTCGGACAGGTGAATTTACACCGCCAGGGATATGCTTACGTGCTTGCGCGAATAGTTGTTCGTTTTTAGTGCTCATAGTTATTCTCTACTTAATCGTTTTTTATTTAGTGATTTTATACTTAGGGATTATCTATTCAGTAATTTGTATTATTTTTTTCACAATAAACGTGTTGCTTAAGCTTTTTTAACTACCGATGATTTAAGTTTCATCGGACCATATCCATCAAGCTTACAATCAATATCATGACCATCGGTCGCATCTGGCAATAGACGAATACTTTTTGCTTTTGTTCCTACTTTGATGACGGTTGAAGAGCCTTTGACTTTCAAATCTTTAATCACGGTCACGGCATCGCCGTCTTGCAGCTCATTACCAACGGCATCGCGAATGACCGCGTCTTGATCTTCAGATTGTGCTACATCGGTTTCTGCCACTGTCCATTCATGAGCGCACATCGGGCATACCAGCAGCGCGCCATCTTCATACGTATATTCAGCATCACATTTCGGACAATTTGGTAAGCTCATAATTCCCTCGGCAGCCATCATATATTAGGTTTATTCCAGAGCTCACATTGTACCGTAACTCGCGCTCTTTAACCAATTTGTACGCTTGAAAACCGCTGGCTGTGCCCAATCTAACGCTTGATAGCTATCTTAACGATGACGTTTTTTATGAGGGTGTTTTTTGTGGTACTCTTCTTAGCCTCATCTGATTTTATAATTATTTATCTTGGCATAAAAATCTGAGCTATCATTTTTTGATACTTATTCTTAACATTTAGTGCTTTATAAAAAACCTCTTTTTAGAAGGATAATAACAATGACTCAATCTATCAATGCGGCGACGTTACCACAGTTTTCCCAATTATCTATCCAAGGTGAGGATGCCGAAAAATTTTTGCAAGGACAATTAACTTGTGATGTCACTAAGCTTGGACTTAGCTATCAAGCCGCAGCCATTGGGAATTTAAAAGGTCGCATAGAATTCGGTATTTGGATTAAAAAACAAGCGGAAAAGCATTTTGACATGGTCATCAGTGCAGATTGCGCTGAGGCTTTCCAAGGACATTTAAAAAAATTCGGTGCCTTTTCAAAGTTTGATACTAGTGCCCCGACACCTATTTATCCTTGTGTTATTGATGAAGTGCCGACTTTTAGCCATCAGGACGACCACAATACATCTAAGAATATTCAAGCTTGGATGCAGTCTAGTATCGCAACTGGTAACTATTGGATAGTAGCGGCAACGCAAGGCGAATTCCAACCACAAGAGTTGCGTCTGCATCAGCGCGGCGGCATGGATTACGATAAAGGCTGTTATTTGGGTCAAGAAGTCATCGCCCGTATTTACTTTAAATCAGCGCCGAAAGCGTTTTTGCACTATGTAAAAGGAACAAATTTAAAAGGCTCAGGTACAACTCCTGCCGCTGGTGAAAAACTGGATAAAGTACAAGTCGTCAATGCGATTACTACTAGTGAAGGCTTTGAGGCATTGGTCGTGGCTCGTCCAGAACAGTTGGCTGAAAGTAGTCTGACCATATTGGACTTACCATTGGCGCTACAAGCGGATGTTGCTCGCCCTAAGTAATACCAGATAACAACGCTCTCATTTAATTTCATCAATCGCAGCAGAGTAATCTATGACCCATATTGCGGTACTCGGAGCAGGCGTGGTGGGCGTGACCACCGCATGGTATCTCCGCCAAGCAGGCTATGATGTGACCGTGATTGAGCGTGAGTCAGCGGCAGGTATGCAAACCTCATTTGCCAATGGCGGACAGATATCAGTCTCGCATGCGACCCCTTGGGCAAATCCTACTGCACCGATAAAAGCATTCAAATGGTTGTTTCGCGAGGATGCACCGTTGCTTTATCGATTGCGTGCGGATAAGACGCAAATTAAATGGGCGATGCAGTTTTTGCAAGAGTGCCGCGCAGATCGTACTGATGCAAATTTAGTACAAATGGTACGTTTGGGATTGTACTCACGCGATGCTTTACAACAATTACGCACGGATATTGGGATTAATTACGAGCAGCAAACGCGCGGTATTATGCATTTTTATACCAATCAAGCGGAGTTTGATGCTGCAATAGCGCCTACAGAGCGTATGCAGGCGCTCGGCTGCGAGCGTTATGTGATTGACATCAATAATGCCGTTAGTCTCGAGCCAGCACTCTACCCCATTGCGCATAAGCTCAAAGGCGCGACATATACTAGCCGTGACGAATCAGGCAATGCCCATCTATTTACTCAGCGTTTAGCTAAGCACTGTATAAAGGCTGGCGTTAAGTTTTTATACGATACTGAGATCTTGGCGATTAATATGGATGCTGACTCTGCGCGTCCGCACGTACATAGCATTACCATTCGACCTAATGGCGAAAATGCACAAACCTTTAGTGCAGATAGCCATGTACTGGCGCTTGGTAGCCATAGCGTCACTTTGATGAAACCTCTTAGTATGCATCTGCCTATTTTCCCTGCCAAAGGCTACTCGGCCACTTATCAAATCAACCCCCGCGCCCCACATCTAGCACCCTTTGTCAGTCTCATTGATGATGAGTTTAAGCTGGTCACTTCACGTCTTGGTGATAAATTGCGAGTGGCAGGGACAGCAGAATTTAATGGCTACAACTTAGATTTGAATACCGTACGCTGTGAAGCCATTACTCGCCGCGTGCAGCAGTTATTTCCTAAAGGCATCATTGCCAACTCTGTACAATATTGGACAGGGTTACGACCAATGACGCCCTCAAATGTCCCATTAATAGGGCGCGCGCATATGGGTAAAGTCCGACATGGTAGTCGAAATATTGACGCCACTTTTGATAATTTATGGCTCAATACTGGTCATGGCACGCTTGGCTGGACGCATGCATGTGGTTCGGCTAAAGCAATTAGCTTATTGATACAGGGTGAGATACCTGAGGTTGATTTTGATTTTATCGGTATCTAGATTTAGTCTAAGACAAATTAATAAGGTAAATAAAAAGCGCTTATCATTATAAATAAGCGCTTTCGAGTCCAACTTTAACTATACTACTGATTGCATTTATGCAGCGCTACCCGACTCAGCTTTTGAATGTGACGAAGAGTTCGAACTGTCTGACTCAGCAGCTTCTGCATGTATAGCTTGCAATTGCACAGGGACGCCATTTACAGCCGCATTACCGCTTAACTCATCAATCAACGTATCATCTGTCAGATCATTCACACTGACGCCTGCATGCGCTTGAGCGATTTTTTGCTTAACGCCTTTGCGACCATGTCCAAAACCATGCGGAATACTCACTACATTTGGCATCAACTCATCAGTAACTTCTGCTGCAACAATCACGCTACCGACGCGCGAGGTGACTTTCACGTCTTGACCATCCTCAATACCATATTGCGCAGCAGTATCTGGATGCAGCATGAGCGTACAGCGCGGCTTACCTTTTACCAAGCGATAGCTGTTATGCAGCCACGAATTATTACTGCGGACATGGCGACGACCTATCAATAAGATCTCGCTGTCATCATAATTTTGCATCATTGCTTGCACGCGGGCAAGATCTGCTTGATAAAAATCGACATTCAGATGAATCTGCTTATCTTTATGCTTTAACGCTTGCGGCAGCATGGTTTTAAGCGGTCCTAAATCAAGACCATGAGCATTTTTCTTGAGCTTGTTCAGTGTCATGCCAGCATAAGGTCCACGCCGCAATCCTTGATCGAGTATGAATTTTGGTCCTAATCTCTCTATTAACAACCGTTCGGCTTTGGTTACTAAAGACGCTTTTTTATCCAAGCGCTTTGCCAGCTCTAGATAGATTTGCCAATCATGCTTGGCGTGCTTATTTTTACGAAACAACGCTTTTGAATATTTAGCGACGTTATGTACGGCAAAATTATTAAAGGTAACATCGTAATGGTCGCGCTCTAAAGGTGAGACTGGTGGCAAAATAATATTAGCATGGCGACTGGTTTCATTAACAAAATAATCAATGGCGACCATAAAATCTAACTGTTCAAAGGCTTGATCTAATTTTTCGCCATTGGGTGTACTCAAGACAGGATTACCTGCTACCGTCATAAAGCCTTTTAATTGACCTTTACCTGTAACCAACATCTCATCACTCATGGCAACCACCGGATATTCGCCATTAAAGTCAGGTAGCTTGCTGACGCGACTATGACGCTTACCCAAATACCCCGGACCAGAATTATTCACCACATCGACTGCAGCATTCGGGAACATCAAACCACCCACTTCGTCCAAGCGCCCCGTCACGATATTAATAACCATAGACAAATACTGGCTTAATAAACCGAATTCCTGCACTGATATACCCATCCGACCATAGCAAACCGAGCTTTTTGCTTCACAAAATTCTGTGACCAGTCGCTTGATGTCAACCGCAGCTATGCCCGTAATAGCGGCAACTGACTCTGCACTATAGTCTTTGGCAAAATCTGCCAGTTGCCCGATTTCTGGCGCGAGTGCTGCCGCTCTATTATTGGTGCTAGCTTTATCAGCATAGCCTTGCAAATAAATCTCATTGAGCATCGCTAATAATAGCAACACGTCAGTCGCTGGACGAATAAAGTGATGCTCGCTTGCGATATCAGCGGTTTCAGTACGTCTTGGATCGATGACGACGACTTTGCCACCACGTGCTTTAACGTCTTTTAATTTTTGACGCATATTTGGTGCCGTCATGATACTACCGTTAGACGCTAGCGGATTGCCACCGATGATGAGCATATAATTAGTACGGTTGACATCAGGCACAGGAATACGCAGCATATGCCCGAATAAATGCATGCTAACGATATGGTGCGGTAATTGGTCGACTGAAGTGGCAGAGAAGCGACTGCGCGTTTTGAGGCTGTTTAGCAGATACTTAATCGTTAGCATGCCACCCAGATTGTGTACGTTGGGATTGCCCAAATAAACACCAAAAGCATTTTTGCCATGTTGTTTTTGCACTGCACCAATACCAGCTGCGACTTTATCTAACGCTTCAGTCCAGCTAATTTCTTTCCAGCCTTTAGCCGTTCTTTCAACAGGATGACGCAGGCGGTCAGGATCCTCATGCAAATCTTGCAAGGCAGTCGCTTTTGGGCAAATATACCCTTTAGAAAATGGATCGCTCTTATCCCCTTTAATCGATAAAACCTTTTTTCCATCGTGCTTTATCTCGATACCACACATTGCCTCACACAGAGTACAGGTTCTAAAATGCGTCTGCTCTTTGGATTTGGTTTGTTCAGTCGCCACGGTCGCGCTCCCTGTTTTATATTATCATTCTCAATAAATCGATACTGAATTCCTTTTTAAGACTGTGATTACTGACAGTCTATTCTCTACTATATCTCGCTAATGCTGTAACTCATAGTCAAATGTGTGCACTGTAGTTATGCACCTTAGTTACGTACCTCACTGACAAAACATCCTAATGATTACATAACTAGACTGCTCATAACATAGTCATGATTTTTTTTATAATTGAGCAACAGTATCAACATTGTCCATACAGACAAAGCATTTTGAAATTCATATATTAGTAGCACAAGTTAGCCATTGGCTATTTGTAACGTAGTTAAATGATTTAAAATGCGCTATATAAGAAATAAGCTATTTAACAGCCATGTACTAGCAATAAGAATCATAAATAATAAGTCGGATACTAAAGCGTGATGCAACCTGTTGATTTAACTTTTAAATAACAGCTACTGTAAAAGACGCAATAACTAAAACAAGGAAAATAGCAATGAATGAACATACTCTAAAAGGTGAGTGGAACCAAGTAAAAGGCTCAGCAAAGCAGAAATGGGCTGACCTTACTGATGACGATTTATTACATGTTGAAGGTAGCCGTGATAAGCTCGTTGGTAAAGTACAAGAGCGTTATGGTCATAGTAAAGATGATGCTGAGCGTGAAGTAGATGCATGGCGTACTGAAAATAAATACTAGTAAATAGTGATGCTTGTAAGAAGGATTAAGATAAAATTTTTGTAGGCAGATTATTTAAACGAAAACCGCATTAGAAACTAATGCGGTTTTTTTATGCTCAGTGTATCAGCAGATACTTATCAGGAACAAACCTCAAACCTCAAACCTCAAACCTCAAACCTCAGACCTCAGACACGATAAAACCGCATAGCAATTAATTGTTATGCGGTTTTATTGTTAACTATCCTTGTTACCCACCACGGCTCTAATCGCTGCATCCTTGCAAGATATTGAGCATATTGTGACAGTTGGGCATCCTGCCCTTTTTACTACTAGTGGCATTATCTGCCTGCAACACGGGTTATGTGTCCTTAATCCAATTGCTATTATCATCCTGATGCTAGCCGTTGAAATATTATCCTTAATACGGTCAACTCAATCCTTGAGTCACATTCCCTTATGCCGTGTGTGTATAGTGTCAAATTATTGAGCTACTGTTAAGTCGCGTAAACGTCATTGCGTGTAAGCATATGCTTACGTCAGTTTAAATTCAGAAAGTTAATAGGATTAACTATATGATATTAATAGCTTTTAATATAAATATCTATTTTTAAGCTAGAAAAAATTAATATAGACCACTTAAGTGTTAGCGATATTCGCTGTTCTAAGCAACACCTTAGTCACTCAAAGTATCGAACGCTTACGCAATTATTTGCAAAATTTACAACTTCTTAACACCAACGACACGTATTAATGAGCTTTAAGTCTTACTATGTGTATGTAAGAAAATATTTCAAGAATAACGATAATTAAGAACAAACATCCATAGTTTATAAGCATATTTTGCGTATTATTCATGATTGTTAGCGTTATTCTGCATTATATATTGACAAAATTTTGCAACTGTATATAAGCACTTTTTAAGTCAACTTATATCTTAGGAGATTCCATCATGAAAACGTTAAAACCTTTCTCGTTTAAAACTGTCCTTTCTGCCTCACTTGCATTTTCACTCGTCGGCGTTACTGCTGGCTGCGCTGTCGCCGGTTCAGGTTATGACAATTATCCGATATACAATGACAACAGCGGTTATAACCACGCTGAAAACAACCGTGCCATTCAGCAGCTGCGTCAGGATTTACGCCGTAAAGGTTATAACGTGATGGACGTCAGAACAGAGAGCTACCGCGGTAACCGTGTGCTGACGGTTCTTGCTAAGAAAAATAATCAAGCGTATGAACTAAAATATAGCTCACCAGATCTCAGGCTGATCAGCTCGATCAAAAAACCTTGGTCTAATGTCTGGGATGATAAAAACGACTATAAAGATAATGGCAAATACAAAGATAAACATTATAAAAATGAAGATAGCATCAAAAACGAATCACGTTATCCAGCGATTAAACGCCGTGCTATCAATAAAGTTGAGGGTATGGGTTATCGAGTCAAAGATATCGAGTTTGAACAAAAGAACAATCGTGGCGTGTTTGAGATTGAAGCCAAACGTGGCTCACAAGAGTATGAGATTACACTTGGCTATCCAAACTTGAATGTAATCAAGATTAAAAAAGATTAATGTTAAAGCCATAGTATCCGAATAACATTTATTCGTTTTATTATTTATCAAATTTTGGCATCATTTAGTATTTGATGTCCGTGGTCAAATAAGCCAGCCCTTGGTTTATTTGACCATTTTTTATCGCTTTTTCTTGTTTATCGTATACTATCTATTTATCGTCGTTTCATACGCAATTTTCATATCATTACTGAGATCATCTTATGAACATTAATTCTTTACTAAAAACCACAGCAGCGGGCAGTATGGCAGCAGTGCTATTAACGATAACCACAGGTTGTGTTACGACACCTGGATATAACCCTTATGGCGACCTTTATGAAGATATTTATAAAGACAGTAGCGTCTATAAGAAACATCAGGAAACTATCAATAACGTTGATAAAGATATTTACCGTCCTGCTATCGAGCAAAGAGCAGCAAATAAAGTCCGTAGCATGGGTTACCGTGTTGAAGACGTTAAATACAAAAAAGGCGACAACAAAATAAAAGTAAAAGCATACCGCGGTGGTGAAGATTATAAAATCGAGCTTGGCTATCCCGGCTATAATGTCTTAAAAATAAAAGAAGACTAATAGTCTGTTTTAGGAAGCATTGAAAACTGCGATCAAAAATCTAAAACTTCAATCACATCATAAGCAGGTGTTTCATAAGGATGCGCCTGCTTTAATGCGATAATGACATCACCAATATTAACCTTCGCAACCACCATCTCTACCCGCCATTCATCGACTTTCTCTAAACTGTCCTGTGTACCAATATGTGGCGTGCTACCTACGAGTGGCATGAATTGCCCTATCCCCTGCACTTGCCAACAACATTGCTCATAATCGCCAATTTTGCCAGCATCTGCTGCAAATAGCGCCGACTTTACCTGCTCTAATACTGAGTCTGGTACAAAAACGGTGAGTTTATACATGCCCTAGCCTCATTAAATAGCAACCTTATTAAATTAATCGCCTCATCAAATACTTGAAAATTAAGTTAAAACCATAAAAAATTTTCTACTTTTTTGACAAAGAAGGGTGATCAGTCCATATATAACGCAGCAACCACTCTTTTGCGTCGCCAGCATAATCAATGCCGATACGGGGGCGTAATGATACTAGTGGCTGACAACCATCATCCTCCACCCAAACTTTTGAAGCGGGCGTGATTGGCTTACCGTATAACGTTCTATCTATCTGTAAGCCCTTGGTCAGCTTGCCAGGACCTGCCAGCTGTTTGATATGATTAAGTTGTTTATTAACGTCTAATAATTGCTCATTCATTAAGCGAGCGCTACCCTCTATTAAAAATCCAGCACGTATTAAAACAGCTTCTGGCGACTCTGTTGGTCCACTGACCAAATTGAGCATATGATGAATACCATAAGTCAGGTATACATAAAAAACACCGCCTATATGGTACATAATCTCTGTACGCGGCGTACGTGTGCCTGCATGCGCATGACACGCAGCATCCCCTTCGCCAATATAAGCTTCTGTCTCTGAGATACGCATACGCAAGATTTTTTGTTGACCATCGCTGTCTGTCAGCTCTCGACACAACACCTTGCCAATTAAGTCGGCAGCTACCACGCAAGTGGGACGGGCGAACCAAGATGGCTCCAAAACACTCGATACAACTTGAGACGCTAACATCAGTCATAACCTTTTTATAAGGGTTTGTATTTACACTCTATTATCACAGCAGCATAAATTTAACATAAAAAGCCATCAAAGGCTGTCTGATAGCGACCACCATTACTTATTGCAACTGATGTTATACAGACAGTTAACTCAATATAATAGTAATCTTGATCCCAGATAGACCACACTAAAAAACATAATTAAATTAAAAGGATATAACAATGAGTAACTCTAATAGCCAAGGCAATAAGCAGCAAAATGGTAGTGATAAAGCAGAAGACAAAAAAAATGATGTAAAAGACAACAACACTGCCAGTGACACTAAAGATCAGAATACTGATAAAGGTTCTGACAGTAAGAATTCAAGTAATAGCTCAGACAACAAAGACAACAAAGACAACAAAGACAACAAAGACAACAAAGACAACAAAGACAACAAAGACAACAAAGCATCAGATAAAGACGATAGTAAAGATAGTAAGTCTTCAGATAAAAATGCTAAAAGTAAGGGCGATAAAGACTCTTCTTTAGCTGATACTGCTACTACAAAGGCAAAAGAAGTGGTCGGTACATTAGCAGATAAAGCGGCAGATGCCATGGAGTTTGCTGCTAAGAAAATCAAAGACGCTCGCAAAGACAGCTAATAAATTTAAGTGCAAAAAAACTGAGCCATGGCTCAGTTTTTTTATGTCTTAACGGTTTTAATTTTTCTACATTTAGCTCAGTGGTACACCGATACGGCTTGCCACTTCTTCATAAGCTTCGATGACATCACCTAATGACTGACGGAAGCGGTCTTTGTCGAGCTTCTTCTTGGTGGCTTTATCCCAAATGCGGCAACCATCTGGTGAGAACTCATCACCTAAGACGATACGGTCATGAAATACACCAAACTCTAGTTTGAAATCTACTAGTATCAAATCACCAGCATCAAACAGCGCTGTCAAAACTTCATTTACTTGATGACTCAGCTCTTTCATTTTAACAAGCTGTGCGTCATTTGCCCAGCCAAGAGAAATTGAGATTGACTCATTAACCATCGGATCGCCAAGCGCATCATCTTTATAGAATAGCTCGTAAGTCGGTGGCGTCAAAGCCTGACCTTCTTCCAACCCTAAACGACGTACCAAACTGCCCGCAGCAAAGTTACGCACAACGCATTCAACCGGAATCATATCCAAACGCTTGACCAACACTTCATCGTCAGACAATTGCTTTTCAAAATGCGTCTCGATACCAGCGTCAGCAAGCTTTTGCATAATAAACGCGTTAAAGCGATTATTAACCACGCCTTTGCGTGCAAGCTGTTCGATACGCTTACCATCAAGCGCTGAGGTGTCATCACGGAAATGTAAAATCAGCAGGTCGTTGTCTTCTGTTTCATAAACAGATTTGGCTTTGCCTTTATAGAGCAGTTCTTGCTTTTGCATTAGGAGGTTTCCTGTTCGTTCAAGCTTATGTGGTAAAAACGCGCAGCGACCGCTGATAACTTATAAAACCAATGAGATACATTGGTATTGATAAAAGCATCAGCGGCATAGATAAGGTTAAAAAAGACTTTATTCAGTACGACTCGCAACAGCGCGTTGCGGTTTTGGTAGCTGGTACTGTTTACCAGACTCGTTCTGTAATGTGAGCGTATTGGCGCCTGCATTAGGGGTTGGGTAAAGCGGTACAAAGGGTGCAGTCTCTTGAGCAGCTGGCAGCTGTAGCGGCGCCAACTTTTTACTTTGCTGATACTCTAGGCTACCATTGTCACGCTTACCAATAAATTCTTTTGTCGCTTGGCAGCCGCTTAATACTAACGTACTACCCAACACGACCGTCATTACAGCAGGGAATACTTTTGCAGTCATTGATGATACTTTCATCATATTATCTCTCTGAGTTAGCATTTACACGCATCATTTTATAATAAGTTTGCACGAACCAAAGCACTATCAATCGTCGCGTGATGTTGCTCGGCTAGCCATACCAGCGGCAGGCGAATGCCTTGATCTATCATACCCATTTTGTGCAAAGCGTACTTGGCTGGAATAGGGCTTGATTCGATAAACAAGTCACGATGTAAATGTTTAACGATATCATGTACTTGATTGGCGGTATCGAAATCACCGCGCAAGGCTGCTGTAAAGGTTTCACTCATCGCTTTTGGTGCGACGTTGGCAGTCACAGAGATATTCCCTTTACCACCAAATTTCATTAGCTCAAGGGCGCTACCATCATCACCAGACAAGACAACAAGACGATCGCCAACTGCTTTTATTAATTGTTCACCGCGAGCAACAGAACCTGTCGCGTCTTTGATAGAAACGATATTATCGATATCCGCTAAACGCTCGACTGTTTCTTGCGCGATATCAACGACGGTGCGTCCAGGGACGTTATACAGCATTTGCGGGATATTAACAGCTTCAGCAATGGCTTTGTAATGTTGATATAAGCCTTCTTGTGGCGGCTTGTTATAATAAGGGGCGACCAATAATGCACAATCTGCACCGGCATCTGCGGCATCTTGGGTCAGCTTAATAGCTTCCACCGTATTGTTCGCACCAGTACCTGCAATCACCGGCACACGACCTTTAACATGCTGTACAAAATAGCGAATGACATCACTGTGCTCTTGCATTGACAAGGTTGCAGATTCGCCAGTGGTACCAACAGCGACAAGGCAATGTGTGCCTTGTTCAATCTGCCAATCTATGAGGTCTGCCAGACGTTTATAATCGACCGTGCCGTCACGAAGCATGGGCGTTATCAAAGCTACCATTGAGCCTTGTAGTCGGGTTTTAATATCGTCGTATGCTGTGCTCATAACTGTGCCTTACTCTCGTATCCTAGCTTTGATTAAAGCTATCACATGATAGGTCGTTTGCAAGTACCAATGCATATTTTGAAGTATTCATTGTCAAATAGCTGCATGGATACTATAAATAATATGCATGCTCATAAACATCATTGGTAAGATCTTGCTCGAGGTTAATACTGAATGTTCGTATGTCTTATACCGTCCTTGACGCCATTTTATCTGACATTAATAGGATGATTATCTCGCTATAAAAACGCCTGCTAGTGTAGCATATTTTGGATTGACCGCTATCAATCAATTAATGCCAAATCAAGCCATTCTGAAAATAATTGCCCAGCTGCTTCAATCTCATTGCGCCATTAATAGACAGTGAGATTGAGGACGTTTAGTTTTAAACCAAACCGTCAGTTTAGCGTAATTGCCAAGGGTCGATAAAACCTTTTTAAGCCTTTTAACCAATCGTCAACACATCGTTGGCTAGCCGATACAAGCAAAAAAACGCTTATGTCCTTTTGTGCCACAAGTAATAGCAATATCTTTAACTACTCTATCCGTAATCCAATAATACCGGGGATACCTTGACGCATAACTTCGATCGTCACCACTCCCTTTTTAGGCAATACCGACACCGCACTCGAAACATCATTAACGGTTTTAATCGGTTTTTGATGCAGGTTGGTAATGATATCGCCTGCTAATATACCTGAGCGTGCTGCCAATCCAGTTGGTTCAATCGCTGTAACCAAGACACCAGTTTTATTATCAGACGCCAGCTCTGCTTGTTCCTCTGGGGTCAAATTACGTAAGGCTAAGCCCAGACTTATCTCGTTATTTTGCTGACCACGGCTTTGTGATTGCATGTCATTTGAGGCATCACTCAGCTTGCCAGTGACAAGCGATTGCTTACCATTACGCTGGATTTGCATGCGAAAGCCATCATTGGGACGCGCGCGATTAATCAGGTTCAATAAATCAGAGGCTTCCATAATTTGGACATCATTGTAGCGTAAAATAATATCCCCTGATTTTAATCCTGCTTTTTGGGCAGGTGAATCAGGCGACACGCGTGTCAGTAACGCCCCTTGCGGACGCGCTAGGTTATAGGCTTCGGCGAGATTGCGATCGATATCTTGCGGATAAATACCTAAATAAGCACGCTCAACCTTCCCATTGGTTTTGAGCTGCTCATAAACATCCATTGCCGCATCAATCGGGATGGAGAACGACAATCCCATATAACCACCGGTGCCACTAAAAATACGTGAGTTAATGCCAATCACTTCACCGCGCTGGTTAAATAAAGGTCCGCCTGAGTTACCAGGATTCAATGCCACATCGGTTTGAATAAATGGCACACTGGTTTCACGCGAAAAGTTACGTGATTTGGCACTGACAATACCTGCTGATGCTGAATAATCGAAACCAAATGGCGAGCCAATGGCCAGTACTGGTTCACCGACTTTTAGGCTACTAGAATCACCAATCGGTAGCGCTGGGAATTTTTTGCCTGTGACCTTTAATACTGCCACATCCGAGCGCTCATCGCTGCCAACTAAGGTCGCATCCAGCTCAGTTCTGTCATTGAGAGTCACTGTAATTTTGTCTGCGCCCGCCACTACATGGTGATTGGTCAGCATATAACCATCATCGGTCACAAAAAAACCCGTGCCATATGCATGCTCAATCGCTGGCGTCGCGGCTTGATCAGGGATACGTAGGCGATCACCAAAGAATTTCCGTAACAACTCAGCCGTTTGGGCTTTTGCAAGCTCAGCCTCACTCACAGTTTTGGTCACATTGACGCGTGCCACCGCTGGCGTGACTTGCTGTACCAATCCTGAAAAATCCGCTGTGGTGACAGCAGCTTGCGCACTTGGCATAGTGTTGAGATTAATACCAACAACCATGGTAGTAGCGACAGCGATTGCCAAGGTGCTGCGTTGAAGCAAGCGCTGCATGGTAGCTATGGTGATTTTCGATTTAGATATGTCGATTGGCATCTTATCCCTCATCCAAGTGATTTTTATAATTTTTGTGAGTGGCTATGCTATTAACTTATAGCACGGCTTGGCATTTTAATTCATGATTAATAAAGAGTACTTTTATCTTAGTTTATAGAGTATTTTTACTGACTGCAGCTTAGTTTGTCACCTATTGAGCATCTATCTCAATACGGTAAGTTAACTTGAATATGCTAATTACACTATACGCTAAACCACACACTGCAAACTCAGAATCATCTGAATACGATTATGACTTGCGACGTCACTTAAGGACTTCATCGAGCTATCATGCTAGCTATTAAAACCACTGATCAACCATAGCCAGTGAACAACATCGTTGCAGCACTCAGTCGCTAGTTCATCGCCAAAATGACTTATGCTGTCTGTCTTTTTAAGAGTCTTCTAACACTTTGGGTGACAGTGAGCACTCAGTTATATAAAATAAAATCATGTTATGATAACCAGTAAAACACATTTAAAACAAACAAAAGTTAGCGCTGAAACTTATTAATGTTTCATTGTTTAAATTGGCTATTATTTTACCGTATCTTCTCTCTTTTGCGCTTCTGGCTATTAGATCTTATATTCTAAAGCTCCGCGACTTTATCTAGAAGCGTATTCATCTTTGCTATTATTCTGTGTTTGCTACTATATAGTATACATGACTCATGCTGTGACTCTTGCGGTAACTGTCGATAGCGATTTTTGATAATGATATGAATGAATCATGAACTAAAAAACCGTCTATGCTAAATGCTATAGCCTCGAATCGCTCTACAGCATGACTATATTATTATAAAAGGATTAATTTATGGATACCGCCCTATTGTTATCCGGCGTGGTTGGGATTGGCATTGCCGCCCAATGGTTGGCTTGGTATTTAAAGCAACCGTCCATTTTGTTTTTATTACTGATTGGTATTATAGTTGGTCCAGTATTAGGGGTTTTCGATCCTGACTTAGTACTCGGCGAACTGATGTTTCCCTTTATCTCACTAGGCGTAGCGATTATCTTATTTGAAGGATCGCTGACCTTAGAGTTTGAAGAGATTAAACAACACGGCTCTGTAGTACAGATGCTGGTTTCCGTCGGTGTGCTAATCACTATCGCTATCGTGTCGCTGTCGACGTACTTGCTCTTTGATATCGACCCTATTATTGCCTTATTGTTTGGGGCATTGGTCTGCGTGACTGGTCCAACGGTCATTATGCCGTTACTGCGCAGTGTACGACCCAATAAAACCATCTCTAATATCTTAAAATGGGAAGGTATCATTATCGACCCTATCGGCGCGATTGCGGTGGTATTGGTCTATGAATATATTATCTCAGGTGGTGAAGCCAGTAGTATTTTGCTGTTTGCTAAGATTGTGGTATTGGCAGTGGCAATGGGGCTAGCTGGCGCGTGGGCATTAGCATTTTTGATGCGTCGCCATATGATTCCTGAATTTTTACGCAATGTTTTTACCCTTGCTTTTGTACTGGTGTTGTTTTCAATCTCCAACCATCTGGAACATGAATCCGGTTTATTGACGGTGACTGTACTTGGGGTTGCGCTGGCTAATTGGCCAAAATTCCCGCGTGATACGATTTTAGAGTTTAATGAATCGCTTACCATCTTATTGGTGTCGGTCTTATTTATTATTCTTGCAGCGCGTGTTGAGCTGGAAAGCTTATTGAGCGTCGGCTTTGCAGGTCTCGTGCTACTAGCGATTGTAATGTTTGTCGCCCGCCCCTTATCGGTTTGGGTATCATCTATCGGCTCTAACCTAAAGACCAAAGAAAAACTGATGATCAGCTGGATTGGTCCGCGCGGTATCGTTGCTGCTGCCATCTCATCACTCTTTGCCATTCGTTTACAAGAGTATGATATTCAAGGGGTTGAGCTACTAGTGCCTTTGGTATTTTTGGTCATTATTGGTACGGTGATGATTCAGGGTTTGGGCGCAAAAATGGTAGGGAACTTTTTGGGTGTTCGTGAGCCTGAAACCAACGGTATCTTGGTCGTTGGCTCAAACCCTGTCGCCTTGTTAGTCGCTACCTCGCTAAAGGATCAGGGCTTTGATGTCATCGTTGCTCATAATAACTATACCAACATCGCTAGCGCGCGCATGAGTGGCTTGCGTACTTACTTTGGCAATCCTGTCTCTGACCACGCTGACCATCATTTGGATCTCATCGGTATCGGACGTTTATTTGCCATGAGTATGGATAAAGAGCTGAACACTTTATCCGAGATTCACTATCGTCATGAGTTCGGTGAGCGCAAACTGTACCGCTTAAAGTTTAGCGATGAAAAAGTCAAAAGTGAGCGCGATGACAAGCAAGGAAACTTCCATTCGCAGTGGCTATTTGGCAAAGATGTGACCTATACCAAGCTTGCCAGTATGCTGTCCAAGAAAGCTCGTATCAAAATCACCAATATCACCGACAGCTATAGCTTTGAGCAATATAAAGCCGATAATAAGCAATTTGTACCGCTTTATACGGTCGATAAAGAAGGCAAGCTACATGTAATTACTGACAAATTCGATGGTACGGTGCCGCGTGATCGCAAGCTTGTTTCATTGGTCGTCGATGATGACGTACAGCCAAAACCGGTCGATGTGACACCAAAGCAAGAGCAAGCACGCGCTGTAGCTGACGCAAGCTTTGAGTCCGACTCTAAAGCGCCTGAAAAACGCCAAGAAATAGAGCTGGCGGACGATGATAGTGAGGTAGAGGAAGCATCTTTGATAGATAACGACAAAGACGCTGAACAAAATCTACCTAACGATGTGTCAGCTGATGCTAGCTTAGCGTCTAATCCATCTTCAACCATGCCAACAGCATTAAATGATGAAGGAGCTAACGAAAAAATAGCAACATCTGAATCTGCCAGTACTAGTCAGGTCAATCCCGAAGTATTGCCTGCGAATCCCAATATGCCAGTAATACCTAAAACAGCCAGCAGTAGTAAAAACAGTGGTAACGGTAATGGCAGTGCGCCGAAAAATAAAAACGGCTCTCTAGACCCCAACCGTTTACCGGACTCAGGCCAAGATAAAGCAGCCAAGAGTAATACTGCTGAAGTTATATTAAGTAAAAATATAGGTAAAAATGATTGAGATAATGGTCATATAGATAAAACCTAAATAAACAACGCTTAAATAGTGTTTATTAAATGCCTATCAATGAACAAAGCCCCAACTAGTTAGTTGGGGCTTTTTATTGGAACAAGCTTATTTCTTTATGAAAATGTGTATTAAATATCCAACTTCTCTTCGATCGTCTGCCATATTCGTGCGCTGACCTCATTCGTGCTGCCTGAGGCATTAATACGCTGGATACGTTCAGGCTGCTCGCTAGCAAGGACGCTAAAACCTTGATGTACTCTGGTAAAAAATTCCGTCGCTTGCTGCTCAAAGCGGTCAGCGGCACTGCGTTTATTAGCACGTGCCATGCCTTCTAATACTGGTAGATCTAGCCACAGTGTAAGCTCGGGTAATTGCACCACAAACTGCTCGATAAGCATGTCAATTTTGGCACGGACAATCGCATCGCCATCTGCACGTCCAAAGCCTTGATAAGCAACCGTCGAGTCGGTAAAGCGGTCACATATTACCCATGTACCACGTTGCAGCGCTGGCAAAATGACTTGCTGCATATGATCACAGCGCGCAGCAAACATGAGTAGCAACTCTGTATCATCATTGATAGCGGTATTCGGGTCTAACAATATCTCGCGCAAGCGTTCAGCAAACGGACTACCACCCGGCTCGCGGGTGCGCAGATAATCAATGCCGCGCGCTTGCAGACGTGCACATAGTTGCTCAATCGCCGTGGTTTTACCAACGCCTTCAGTGCCCTCAAAACTAATAAAACGCCCTTGAGTGGGCGTAGTGGTGGTTTGAGAAAACGGCGCTTGTATGGATGCTGACATGATATGACCTTATGTCATTATTGAGCGTTATCATTACTTTTATTTTATAACGATAATGCTCAATAAATGATGGTTTTTTAAAGCAATATAAATAGCAACATAAAATAGTGTTACTGCGGCGGCGTTTGAGCTTTCTTCTCACGCATGACACCGAGATACTCTTTAACTGCTTGATTGTGCTCAGCTAGGCTATTGGTAAATTTATGCCCACCGTTGCCTGTCGCCACAAAATATAGCGCTGCGCTATCGGCAGGATGTAAGGTTGCTTCGATAGAAGCCGCTGACGGCAGTGCAATGGGTGTCGGCGGCAAACCATCGATTTGATAGGTGTTATAGCCTGTTTTTTCATCGATGTCTTTACGGCGAATATTGCCTTCATAGCGGCTGCCCATACCATAGATAATGGTGGGATCCGTCTGCATACGCATGCTTTTGTTCAAGCGATTATTAAAGACGGCTGAGACCAAAGGACGCTCTGCTGCCACACTGGTTTCTTTTTCGATAATAGATGCCATTACCAGTGCCTCATAAGGGGTCTGATAAGGGAGATTTGGCGCACGGTTTTCCCATGCCTTGGTCAGCGCTTGCTGTTGGCGTTTGTACAAGTCGGTCAATACCTTCTTGTCGGTAGTGCCTTCCCCATAATAATAAGTATCAGGGGCAAACCAGCCCTCAAGATTGTGATTGACGATAGGATCATTACTATTGGCAACTGCATCCGGCAATATGCCAACCAAATCTAACGCTTCTGCGATGCTAGCATTCGTACTGTCAGCGGTTAGCACTTCTTTTTTGATGCCTTTGTTATCACGTAGCGCCTGATACAAATCTTTTGAGGTTTTGCCCTCGATAATTTGTACTTTAACCATCGCCGCTTTTACCCCTTGCCCAAGCACGTGTAGCGCTTCAGCAATGGTAGGGTTTTCCGGTAATTGGTAAATACCTGCGTGCAATGGACCATCGACTTGCGTTTTCATATAAAGCTTGGCAATCGTGGCAGAAAATAGCGGAATTTCCTGTTGCCACTGCGGTAGCAACCCGTAATAGGTCTGACCCTTTTCAATCGTCACCATTTGCTGCGGCTGTTCAATCCGACCAAATAAGGTCTGATAAACCATGACTAAGAAAAATGCCGCAATTAACCCGAGTACCAACAACACTTGATAACCACGCTGCATAAAGAATGAAGGATTGTCGGCTTTATAATGACGTGGTTTATTATTACCACTTATGAGCGAGACATCTGTAGGCGGAACTTCCTCTACACCTGTCTCATCGACTGGTTTTGAATTCAAAGGTGCCCCGTCGACACGTTCATCAACAGTGCCTTTTTGGTCATTCGATAGCGTATCATTAGGACGTTCAGGAGGCGTTTCAGGTGTGGGCGTGCTCATGGCAACTCGCGAGGCAGAAGTTTGCTAGAATTTAGCACTGAACCGTGCGCTTTTCAATGGTATTTGCTTAGCTTATCCATTAACTTAGCGTTTAAGCTCATTTATATGGCTTAATACTCATATCGCTTATTTATCACTTCAAATCTTTCCTTTAATAAGAAAACGGGCTATGAACCTTAATTTTAATCAAAATCTCGCTGCAGACTATAAATCTCCCAGTCAAATCATTAGAATATTAAGTGAAGATTGGGTCGCCAACCAAAGTTATTGTCCTAATTGTAATGCCGAACCATTGGCTGCATTTACGAACGGCAAACCTGTCGCTGATTTTTATTGTGCAAACTGTAAAGAAGAATACGAACTAAAAAGTAAGAAGGCAAAATTAAGTAACATTATTAATGATGGCGCTTATGACACCATGATTGAACGTATCAACAGTGACAATAATCCCAGCTTTTTCTTTTTGACCTATTCTCAAGCATTGAGCGTCAACAACTTCTTAATCATTCCCAAGCATTTTTTTAAACCCGATATGATCATAAAACGTAAGCCATTATCAGTCACTGCCAAACGTGCGGGCTGGGTTGGCTGTAATATTGACTTGCGTAAAGTGCCCGAATCAGGAAAAGTATTTTTAGTCAAAGACCAGCAAGTCATACCACGAGATAATGTCACTGAGCAATTTCAAAAAACCTTGTTTTTACGTACACAATCTATCGCCTCACGCGGCTGGACACTAGATGTACTGCAATGTATTGATAAGCTAGAGGCTAATTTCTCTCTCAATCAGGTTTATGCATTTGCTGACTTATTAAAACTCAAATATCCTGAAAACAACCACATTAAAGATAAAATCCGTCAGCAATTACAAGTACTACGCGATAGAGGCATTATTGAGTTTGTTCAGCGTGGTCATTATCGAAAAGTATACTAAGTTTGATTATCATCCCAAAGTGGCAAATAAGCGCTTGCTACCAATCGTTCATAGAATTTGTGCGGAGGATAATCCATTTCCAACTCATCATTTACTTTAAAAAAAGTGTCCATATTGTCTTTAATACATTTAGAGGATTTGTTTTTTACCTGTTTATTCCAGCCTATTAATAGTCCTAATGGCGTACGAGAAGCCTTGGTAAAAGCTTGTCTTTTTACGGTAAGCGCACACATCACAGGTTCATCATGAGGTAGCTTGTCTACGCCTTGCTCTATGACTTCTTGGCGTATATGTGCATACTTAAATACCCCACCAAATGCTGTATATTTTTTATCTTTCTTAGAGTAAACAATATTGAATGCTATCTTTGAATAACCAGCTAAGTGAACGACTTCATCAGGATATTTTTTTGCTTTACGACATATTTCACTAAATAGCATTAATCGGCGGATTTGTAGTGGGATACGTTTTTCTTCATAGGCAGTGCGCATTTGTTATCTCCTGTTCAATAATATTTAATAAGGTACGATCAATTTCTACGTATTTTAAATTATATTAAGCGTTTCTCATTAAAGCGTTCAGGTCTCGGTTGCCCTTTATTATCACGGTATACATCTGCAATTAATTCCTCTCTATCGTCCCATAAAGGTAAACGTGCCGTTGCAACGAGACGGTCATGAAACTTATGCGGTGGGTAGTCTGAGTCAATTTCATCATTAATCCGAAAAAACACTTCTTCACGATAATCGACGTAAGCGTGCATTCTATTTTTAACATAGTTATTCCAATACCAAACCAGCTGGATAGCTGTGCGCGCGGGCTGAGTAAACTGTTTCAAATTGACTGTTAGTGCACGCGTGACTGGTTCGTCGTTAGGAAAAACTCTAATACGTTGCTCGATAACTTCCTCTCTTGTTTCTGCGTACTCAAACACACCGCCAAACGCAATAAACTTTTTAAAGTCTTTCAAATACATAACACCGAGCGATAATTCCGTGAATCTTGATAAGTGAATAATTTCATCAGGTTGTTTTTTTGCTAATTTGCAAATCTCATCAAAAATTAACAGTCGACGGATTTGTAAAGGTATACGTTCATCTTCGTAGACGTAGTCCATTGATTTCTCTCCTTATCAAAACACTATCATTGATCGATTTTCCTTATCGCACAAGTCTACGTAACAAAAGACGATCACTTCTTTTTAAGCACCTTTGCTAACCTATAGTCAGTGAAAAGTAATATCGACACATTATGTACTGCGGGTATCAATTTTTCTTGCTTGCTGTGCCTACGCAGACAGAGGCTGCAAAAAATTTATACTCGCAGCACCGTAGCGTTTTTAGAGTATTTTGACTATAGCGGATATAAATACTAAAGAAATTTTGATAAGCGTATATCGGGAATAGTAATGATGAAAATAGATAAGAAATTAAAGAGAGTTTTTTAGATAGAGATTGTTGAAACGTTGAGTAATATCGTAGAAGTTGGCGCAGAAAACGAGCAAGAAGCGCTATTAAAAGCGCAACATATGTATCGAAACGAGGAAGTTGTTTTGTATCCTGACGACTTTATTGATACTAAATTTAATATTTTTGAATAGGATGAAACAGATTAAAAACCCACCACCTCACCCGACAATAACGTCAAACTGCTCATTGGCATGATACCGCGCAGCGCATTGCAAAAGAACAGCTGGCTTAAATGTGGCAAATCCTTATCTTGTAATGACCGTACAACAACTGGATATTTCGTCGTAGATAACTCATCAATGATTACTTGCCGCATCACCCCAGCGACACCCGACTGTGCCATTGATGGCGTGTACCATTGCCCTTGCATTAAGTCATTCGCATGAGTTTTATTAGCATTGCCTTTATTAGCATTAGGGAGATTGATCAGCTCTGATGACGGCGACTCTACCAATCGTGAATCGGATAATTGATAAAACACATTGCTCATCGTACCCTCAACCCAGCGTCCACTCATATCACGTAGCAAACCCTCACTGATATCTCTCTCACCATTAGATGTGAATACATTAGCCTTGATACCCTGCAATTCCGCACTCGCCAGCACATTATCAAGACGATTAAGACTTTTTAGTCCAGCAAGAGACGGCGGCAGACAAGCGAGTTGCGAAGATAAACAAATAGCCGTACTCACAGGTTGTACAGGTATAAAGCCTTTATCATTCAATGACCATTGCTCAGCAGTGCTCACTGTCATCACAGAGGATTTTAACCAAACCTCACACTTGCTACCACACTCACTTGGCACATAGCCATAACCGCGGATGTCTTGCGCGGCGCGTGTAATGACAAGCTTAAGCATGCCTTGTTGTAGCTGCGTAGCATACGTTTTTAGTATCGTTAGTATCGCATGACTATCTAAATCAAGCTGCAAGGCAGTCGCATGAGAGATGAGACGCTGATGATGATACTCCGCCCACAGTATCTGCCCATTGATAACGCCCATGGTGGTAAAAAAACCATCGGCGTATGCCAATCCGCGATTGTCTAATGAGGCGGTACTGGCTGTGGTCTGCTTGTCTAATGCCGTTAAACAGACCCAGCTATTTGATGGCTGCATGGCTTACTGATTTTTTTGGCTAGCAGACTTATTGATGACCAGCATACAGCTATAGAACTCACATTTTGCCAGCTCTACTTTTTGCCCACCGATGACTTTATTTTTGATAATTTGACCGTTTAGCATATCAGCCACCAGCTTACCGCCCTCATCACCCATTAATTGACGGGCAAGTTGATAGGATTTTTTGGCATGACCTTGACTCAGCTCTTTTTCTTTATCCGAGTCGGTAGGATTGGCAAAATACCAGCCAAGCTCGAGATATTTTTCAGAATCGATAAGATCTAAATAAGGTGCTTCGGTATTCATAAAGCGGTATTTGGACGCAGGATTACTGGCATAATCCAAGCTATTTTCATCGGTGCTGACCACTTTACCAAGTGTTGATTTGATATCGTCTAGTTGATCGACACGAAGCGGCTCGACTTTCTTAGGACCCCATGACGCGACATCATATTTGACTGGGGTGCCCTCTTGAGCAGTAGCACCATCTAAATCAGCATTTGGCGCAGGGTCTTTTGGTTTTGGTGTATCGGAGACGGTCTGCTTATCAGCACTTACCTCCTCTGTTGATACTTTGCTGCTTTTATTGTTATCACAGGCGCTTAACGACACGCCAACTGCCATTATCGTACTGACCATAAGGGTCTGTAGGGTGTTATTCCACATGGGCAACTTACTCACACTTTAAGATAGTTCTGAAAATGGTATTAACAAGCAGCTAGGTATGCCGCTGATAATGAATAGTGTCTGTTATTGAAATCTTGCTATCACTGAATTCTATACATACGCTTTTTCTATTTAAATATTCTATAAATCACATTAAAAAGCACAGGGAAAAATAATATGGTTACTTTTTCATGCTCTCTAGTTTACCCAACTGCTTAGCGCTTGACCACCCTTTACCTTACGGATAACACTCGCAGAGAGTACAGATTTGTTAAGATGCTAACGTCATAAAAATTCATCCCGACTCAGCTAGTTATATCCATAGCTTCAGGTTTGTCAAACGGCGCGTTATCCCTTATGATAAGTACGCTTTGATACCCTTACTCTATCACCCTTACTTATGCACTGTACCGCCAGTGGAGCCTTTATGACCCAGCACTTTATTGTTATTGGTAATCCGATTGCCCACAGCAAGTCTCCTGAAATCCATACGTTATTTGGTACGCAAGCAGGGCTTGATATCTGTTATCAACGACAATATTGTCCAGATGATGCGGCAAGTTTTACGGCAGTGGTAGAAGCGTTTTTTCACGGTGGCGGCGTGGGTGCTAATGTAACTGTGCCTTTTAAACAAGTCGCATATGAATGCTGTGCAGCACGAGGCGGCTTATCTGAACATGCCAAAGTGGCTGGCGCGGTCAATACTTTATTGTTAGATAAAGCACTATTGGCAAAAGGTGTATCACCAGTAGAGGCGTTATTTGGTGACAATACTGATGGTCAAGGATTGGTCAATCATATGCAGCGTTTAGGCTGGCCATTGAATGGTGCACGCGTGGCAATCATTGGCGCAGGCGGTGCAGCGCGCGGCGTGGTATTGCCACTGATAGAGGCTGGTATTGAAACGCTGACCATCGCCAATCGTACAGTGAGTAAGGCAGAAATTTTAGTCGATGAACTTAGCACCGCAAGCGAAAAGATAAATCAACATAGTATTCAGACCTATGCGACGGCTGACTTAAGTGGCGACTTTGATATCATTGTCAATGCCACATCCATCGGACTATCAGGTGAAGCCTTGCCATTAGCCGATACGCTAAACTGCCAATATGCTTACGATATGATGTATGGACGTGAGCTGCCATTTTTACAACATTTTTCTATCCGTGGTGCTCAGACATCAGATGGTTACGGCATGCTGATCGGGCAAGCGGCGTTAAGTTTTGAGCGTTGGACAGGACGCGCTATTGATGTTGCGCAAACGACTGCCGCATTAGAAAACGTATCAACATAATAAACGGTGCACGAGTGCAGCTACCACCTATCTAAATGATAAAAACGATCTACGTTTTTATACTAGGGCGTGTCCTCAATTCAATTGATCATATCTAAACGGGCTAAAAATGGCTAAATTTTGCCAAACATCGTTAAATAGCTGGTTAATATCCCGATATTATCTGCGCTATTTTCCTTGTTTGACTGCAATTTATCTCATTTTTATCACCATTTTTGAAATGAGGACACGCCCTAGCCAAATCGTGTCAGCAGCCATTTTTCTATACGGCGCAGCGGTACACGCAAATTCGTTGAATGCATGACAACCCCGCCACCAAGACCAACCATACAGCCAAGTAGTGTATCCAACAAGCGTGTGTGCGTGACCTCTTGATAAACCGCTGACGTAAGCGGCAACCCACTGCCATATTCTGCAATGAATATCGTCAGTGGTGTGATAAATACAACGGCTAGTCCATAATGACGATCTACCAAGGATTCAATACAAAGCATCATAACCAATATTGAAATAGCGATACCCCATATCGACAGCCCCCAAGATAGCATCCAACTCGCCAGACCCGCGCCTACCAATGTCCCTAGTAAACGATGTAGTTGCTTAATCCACATCGTCCGTAAGTGGATACCCTGAATGATCAGAAAACAGCTAACCGCTGCCCAGTACGGATTAGACATATTTAGCATTAAGGGAATCAAGAGCGCTAAACTGACAAAACCCGCGACAATAATGCTTTCACTGATGGTATCAGGCTCATAGCTATAAGTTGGTGTCGGCGTAGCAGGACGCGTCGCTAATAAAAATAGTGAATACAGCAACCCCATGATTAAGGCAAAGCCACTGCCCAGCATCACAAGCCCAGTGGCTGACATGATTTTCTCTAATGGCAGTGGTATAAATAATGCTAGCGCCCCAGCCATCATCACAAACAAGCCAGCTGGCGGCGGCTGGCGATAATAACGTCCAAACATAACCACACCAAAGGCTATCAGCATAAACACTGGCAGCCTAAGAATAGGCACTTGCTGTGCTGCCAAGCCGAATGCAAAGCATAACGACATGGCAAAGCCCCATGCCATTAAAGTCACTAAACGATAAGGCAGCTTGCCTATTAAAGGTAAATTCAAGATGACCATTGCCCCCAAAGACGCTTTGATACCTGATGGCAAAGCCTCAAAGTAAGCGCCCACAAATACGGGGAAACTGATGGTAATGGCAGCGATAATGGGCATATGCCATGGTCTCTTGCTTTGATTGACGGTGAGCAAATGAGCAAGCTCACCATCTATCAAAAACTTCAGGCGAGTCAATAATAGTGTCAGCCAAGACACCCGCTTTGCCTTGGACTTTGGTGCGCTCATACAAGGCCTTCCTTATATCGTAAATGCATTAGAATAATGGGCTTACCGTTCGCCTTGATCATACGGTTATTCTTATAATAGATAATGGCTTAGCAAAATATGAGGTTAAAAAGCTCATTGACACAATAATAACTTAATGTTTTAATTATACTAATAAACTATGAATATTAGTTATTAGTTATATATTTGTCGCTATATAAGATTTATACTGCATCAATGCGTAACGACTGTTTTTTATCAAGGATAACTTAACAGTTTCCAAAATAGACAAGCTAGCCTTAACATATCCACCCATTGACTCAAGATATTCTCTGTTTTTATTCCAAATAATTAAAATCGTTTCCATAAACTCTGGCTTAAAAACTAAGTCAACCGTCTATGATAGCGAACAACTAAAGAGAACGACTATGTTAACTTACAAAGCACCTTTACGTGATATCAAGTTTTTAATTAATGATGTATTTGACTACCAAACGCATTATAAAGATTTGGATAATGGCGAAAACGCAGATCCTGAAACCGTTGATATGATTCTTCAAGGGATGGCAGATTTTGCCGAAAACGTTTTGGCACCTTTATATCAGCCAGCGGATGAAGAGGGTTGTCATTTTGAGAATGGTGTGGTGACTACGCCTAAAGGCTTTAAAGAAGCATATCAGCAGTTTGTTGATGGTGGCTGGCAAGGTATTTCTTACCCTGAAGAATATGGCGGTATGAACTTACCGACCTCATTGAACCTTATCAAAGCTGAAATGATCGGTACGGCGAACTGGCCTTGGGCAATGTATCCTGGTTTATCAACCGGCTGTATCAATACCATTATGCAGTATGGTACGGATGAGCAAAAAGAGACGTATCTACATAAATTGGTCGAAGGCTCTTGGGCAGGCACTATGTGTCTAACTGAGCCACAATGTGGTACAGACTTGGGTCAAGTAAAGTCAAAAGCTATTCCACAAGACGACGGCAGCTATAAACTTAGCGGTACTAAGATTTTCATCTCAAGTGGTGAGCATGACTTAACTGAAAACATTATCCATATCGTTTTAGCACGCCTACCGGATGCGCCAGAAGGCACGCGCGGTATTTCATTGTTTATCGTACCGAAATTTTTGCCAAATACTGAAGGCGAAATTGGCGAGCGTAATGGCGTGACTTGTGGTTCTATTGAACATAAAATGGGCATCAGCTCATCAGCCACTTGTGTCCTAAACTTTGATGATGCGGTTGGTTACTTGATTGGTGAGCCGAACAAAGGTCTAAAAGCCATGTTCACCTTTATGAACACTGCCCGTATCGGTACTGGTATCCAAGGTCTGGCGCACACTGAATTGTCATTCCAAAACGCCCTACCATATGCCAAAGATCGTCGCTCAATGCGCACTTTATCAGGTATAAAAGATCCTGAAAAAGTTGCTGATGCAATCATTCATCATGCTGACGTACGTCGTATGTTACTTACCCAAAAAGCCTTTGCTGAAGGCGGTCGCTCGATGATTTATCATTCAGCACGCTATGCAGATAAAATGGTTCAAGGCATCATCAATGGCGATGATGAAGAGTTTGAAAAATGGGATGATAAACTTGGCTTCTATACGCCAATCCTAAAAGGCTTCTTAACTGAGCTTGGTATTGAAGCAGCCAAACACGGTCAGCAAGTATATGGCGGTCACGGCTATATCAAAGAATGGGGCATGGAGCTGATCGCTCGTGATGCTCGTATCGCAACCATGTACGAAGGTACGACCGGTATCCAAGCATTGGATCTATTAGGTCGTAAAGTTATCTTGCAGTCTAAAGGTAAAATCATCCGCGACTATACCTCAAGCATCATGAAGTGGTGTGGCGAGTATGCCTTAGATAAAGACATGCGTAAGTTTGTTTGGGCATTGACCAAGCTGTGTGCTGAGTGGAATACCCTGACTGTACGCTTGATGCTGATGGCACGTAAAGACCGTGAAATCATCTCAGCAGCATCTGATGATTTCTTAATGTACTCAGGTTATGTGATGATGGGCTACCACTGGGCACGTATGGCAGCGGTTGCTTATGACAAGCTTGAAAATGGCGGTACAGAATCACCAGAGTTCTACAAAGCCAAAATCCAAACGGCAGAATTCTATTTTGATAAGCTGTTACCACGTACTTCAGGTCACGCCGAAGGCATGGTTGCACCAAGCAGCAGCATGACAGCAATGGATATCGATAGCTTTGCATTTTTAGACTAAGATTGATTAAAAGCTAGCCTAAGACTGTTATAAATAAAAAAGCGCTTAGTTGAATAACTAGGCGCTTTTTTTATACTGTATTAGCAAGTAACTAATAAATTCAGTTACGCATTTAACATTTTCTTATGATACACCGCGCTAATCTCTTCAACCTCTACGCATACTTGTAACGATGCGCGTCCTGATTGCTCAGCGCTCAGAGTTTGCTCTATAGTAGTCATCAATTGCTCAGCAAGCTGATTACGGATACTTATATCACGACCGCTCATGATTTTTAGATGTGCATAAATAAAGCCATTAACTTGCTCATCATCTTCAACGCCCACTAAAAACGTTTCGACAGGAATGATGCGTGCTTTAATATCTGTTGCTTTACCAAAGTGTCCACTGTCCCACAAGATTTTATTCAACGCTTTGAGGAATGATTCTTCGTGAGCAATACTGACATTGGGTGTCACTTGAATGGTTAAATGCGGCATGATTATATCCTTATACAATACGGGTAAAAAACGAAAAGTGAATAGCTTCGCAAAGCTAATGTATCTGACAATCAGCTGTTTTCAATCATCGGTAATAGAGGCAAAGCGAGCCGTAAGTGTCGTCGCTAATTGTGCTGGCGGCAGTTCAATCTCTAGACCACGGCGACCACCACTGATGTAGATAGTCGAATGTGTTTGCGCTGACTCATCTATAACAGTTGGCAATCGTTTTTTTTGTCCCAATGGACTGACACCGCCTAATACGTAGCCGGTACTACGCTCGACCTGTTTGGGATCTGCCATTTGGACTTTTTTGCAGGCCAGCATTTTATTAACAGATAGCGCCTTAGCCATTTTTTTAAAGTTTAAGGTTTTATCCACTGGCAAGATAGCAACAGCGAGCACATCTGTATCGGTCAATACGACCAAGGTTTTAAAAACCTGTGTCACGTCAACATTCAGCTTTTCGGCCGCTTCTAACCCGAAAGAGGCAGCGTTACTGTCATGAGTATATTCATATAATCGATAATCAAGACCACGTTGTTTGGCGAGATTGATAGCTGGCGTCATAATATTCTCACTGAATTAAGTGACGTTAATGAGTAAGCAGAAATACAAGATAGTATATCTTGTTCAAAACTATTTTTACCCTAAATACTTTACTTTTCAAATCATTGAATAGCTTATGCGGCGCGTATCTTATTGCACAGTAACCGGAGCTTATTAATATTGGTAGTATCTACAGACACTATATATCGCTTTGATGGCTTTTATGGCATTATAAGGGCAATATATTTGACTAATTTTGATACCGATTATGATACCGAAGTTCTTAAAAAAACGGATTTTTAAAGCACCAGTGGTCAGCGGCAATACGCCAGCCACTGAACCGTCAGACACGCCAAAAATTGATGGCAGCCCTGTTGTACCCACGCCTTATACTAATGCACCCATTAATCAATTGTACCGTAAAATCTCGGGACAGATGCTAGATGTGGCGGTAAAACCAAAGCTTTTGGGTGAGTTACCTGAGTTTGATCAGGATGATCAGACGTTAAGATTTTATGTGCTGCAAGATTATTCGCGCTCCAACAGTATTTTGATTGACCTGCAAACGCAAGAACATAAATTACCGCCAGCATTGGTTGGGGTAAATGACAGTGCTCATAATATCAAAGAAAATGCTGCCATTATATTTTTACATCACCCCCATGCTAAAGAAAACCAACTATCACCGCGCCTATCACGTCTGGTCTCTGCTGTTTTGCAGTATCCAGAATTAAAAGTGCGCTTGGTCCCAGTATCTATCCTCTGGGGACGCGCGCCTGAAAAAGAGGATTCTTTATTTAAACTGCTAACGGCTGATAACTGGCAAGATCCTAGCATTACCAAGCAGTTATTTAATATCGGTGTGATGGGACGCGATACTTTTATACAGTTCCATCCACCGCAAGATTTGCGTACCCTTATTAATGACAGCCTTAAAGACGATGATGATGAGCCTACTGACTTAAATTCCGCTATCTTTGAATCTGCTACTCTTGATACGAATGCCAGTGATGCTACAGATAGCGCCACTGAAAATACAATCGGTGTAGCGCCAAATTATACTGTGGTAGCTGCGGCTGATGGCAATCGTGAGCTTGTACGCTCATTGCAGCAGCAGCTTAATATTTATTTAGACAAACAACGCGCCAGTATGCTCGGTCCTGACTTGTCAGACAGACGTAACTTAGTAGATAAGCTGGTTTATTCGCCTGCCATTAAACATGCAATAGAGGCAGAAGCGGCGGCAACAGGTACTAGCCCTCGAGAAGCGCGACTACTCGCAAAGAGCTACGCTAATGAGATGGTCAATGATTACTCACATGCCATCATCCGCGGTTTTTATAAATTTTTAACGTGGTTATGGACGCAACTGTATGATGGTGTAGAAGTCCATCACTTCGAGCGTGTACGTGAACTGGCAGCAGATTATGAGCTGGTATATGTACCTTGTCATCGTAGCCATGTTGACTACCTACTACTGTCTTATGTCATTTATAAACGTGGCTTGAGTATTCCTTATGTCGCGGCGGGTGACAACTTAGATGTGCCAGTTTTAGGTCCAATATTACGCGGTGCAGTGGCTTTTTATATACGTCGTAGCTTCCGTGGAAATGCACTTTATACCGCAGTTTTACGCGAGTATATGCACACGCTTATTACTCGTAATACGCCGATTGAATACTTTATCGAAGGCGGGCGCTCACGCTCAGGACGTTTGCTACCACCGAAAATGGGTATGCTAGCAATGACAGTGCACAGCCAATTGCGTCAGAGTAACAAGCCAGTGGTCTTTATTCCGACTTATATCGGTTATGAGCGCATCATGGAAGGTGGCACCTATATCGGTGAGCTAAAAGGTAAGCCAAAAGAGTCTGAATCATTACTTGGACTCCTCAAAGTCGGTCGCAAGATTGAACGTATTTTTGGCAATGTGCACTTAAGTTTTGGTACACCGCTACATCTAACCGATTTTATGGCCAAATTTGATGTACCAGAAAACAGCTTACCTGCTGATCGCACCGATACGCCGCTCGATGATAAAGCCAGCGCCATGGTTGATAATATCGGTGTCAAAGTCATGCAGCATATCAATAAAGCAGCAGTGGTTACTCCGGTATCCTTGCTGTCACTGGTGTTACTATCTGCACCAAAATCGGCGCTCGATGAAGATATTTGCCGCGAGCAAATTGCCCTTTATCAAGGCTTGGCTCAACAGCTGCCGTATTCAAGTGATACGGTCGTTACCGACATGTCACCGCACCAAATTATTGATTACGGTATTAAGCTTAAGCTTATTGAACGTATCCCTCATATCTTGGGCGATATTATCCAGATTGCAGGTAAACAAGCAGCACTGTTGAGTTATTTCCGCAATAATATTCTTCATGTCTTTATTCTCCTGTCTTTCTTAGCGGCTTTAGTTGCCCGTAATGGTCGTATCGAACGTAGCCGTCTAGACAATATCGCCATGCAGCTCTATCCATTTCTGCAAAGCGAGCTATTCTTATATTATCCTGCACATGGTTTGGCGGATACCCTGAACAAAAAAGTTGACAGTCTGATTGCTCATGGTTTGATTGTAGAATTGGGCGATGGCATGCTCAGCGTCCCTGAAGCTAATAGCAGATGCTACCAACAGCTGCAAGTGCTTGCTACACCTGTTGAGCAAAGTCTTGAACGCTACTTTATGACCTTGGCTCTACTCGCTCAACAAGGCTCAGGCAACTTAACCGAAAACGAAGTAGTTGATTTATGTCATCTGCTTGGTCAACGTTTATCAGTGTTATATGCTGATGATATTCCTGACTTCTTTGATCGCGCATTATTCACCAGTTTCCTTGGTGCATTGACTCGTTTGGATTATCTGCAAAAAGATGCAGAAACTGGCATCTTAACCTTTGATCAACGTATCAATGATATTGCTCATCATGCAAAATATGTGCTGAGACCCGAAATGATGCAAATCTTGCATCAAGTTGCCAGTCTCAATGAAGAAGAGATTGCTCATGCTATTACTGAGATCAGCAATAAAAAGCAACGTAAATTTGGGCGTAAGCGTTAACTTTTAAATCACTTAATAACACAAAAAAATGATGATGCATAAAAAAGACCTCTAATAATTAGAGGTCTTTTTTTATTACTTTACATTTGAAATTTCTAAGCAACTATCTTAAGTTGAAATCTTTTTATACTTCATACGCTTAGGATTGGCATCATCACCCATCGTCTTTTTACGATACGTTTCAAACTCAGAATAGTTACCATCGAACCAAACTGGACCTTCATCTTCAAACGCCAAGATATGAGTCGCGATACGGTCAAGGAACCATCGATCATGCGACACGACCATGACAGTACCTGGGAAGACCTGAATCGCATCTTCTAGCGCACGTAATGTTTCAATGTCCAAATCGTTTGATGGTTCATCAAGGAGCAATACGTTTGCGCCTTGCTTCAAGGTCTTAGCTAACTGCAAGCGGTTACGCTCACCACCAGACAATTGACCGACGTGCTTTTGCTGATCTGAACCTTTAAAGTTAAAGCGACCAATATAAGCGCGGCTTGGGGTCGTATAGTCACCAACGGTAATAATATCAAGCCCGTCAGAGATTTCTTCCCAAACTGTTTTGCTGTCATCTAAATTGTCGCGTACCTGACCAACATAAGCAACTTTGACACTTTCACCTAAATCGACTGAGCCTGTATCTGGCGTATCGCGTTCGGTAATCATGTTAAATAGTGTGGTTTTACCCGCACCATTTGGACCAATAATACCAACAATGGCACCAGCTGGGACGTTAAAGCTAAGGTTTTCATAAAGTAAACGGTCACCAAATGACTTGGAGATATCGTTGACTTCGATGACTTTATTACCCAAACGAGGACCCGGTGGAATATAAATCTCAGAGGTCTCATTACGCTTCTGGAACTCTTGTGAGTTCAATTCTTCAAAACGCTGTACACGAGATTTAGACTTAGCTTGTTGACCTTTTTGGTTTTTACGAATCCAATCCAGCTCTTTTTTCAACGCTTTAGCAAACGATTCTTCTTGCTTATTCTGCTGCTCTAGACGAGTGTTCTTTTGCTCAAGCCACTCAGTATAGTTGCCTTCATACGGATAGCCATGACCGCGGTCAAGCTCCAAAATCCACTGAGCGACATTATCCAAGAAATAACGGTCATGGGTAATGGCAACGATAGTACCGCTATAGTTCTGCAGGAACTGCTCTAACCATGCCACGGACTCAGCGTCCAAATGGTTGGTTGGTTCGTCAAGTAATAACATATCAGGGCGTGATAAGAGCAAACGACATAGTGCCACACGGCGTTTTTCACCACCAGATAGTTTACTGACATCCGCATCCCATGGTGGCAGACGAAGTGCATCAGCCGCTTTTTCAAGCTGGGTATTTAAGTTATGCGCATCCCATGCTTGGATGATGTCTTCCATCTTACCTTGCTCTTCAGCAAGCTTGTCAAAGTCAGCATCAGGTTCAGCATATTCAGCATAAATGGCATCAAGACGAGCAAGCGCATCTAACGCCTCACGCATACCGTCTTCGACGTTACCTCGGACGTCTTTACTGTCATCGAGCTGCGGTTCCTGCGGCAAATAACCGATTTTGGTACCCGTTTGCGCACGAGCTTCACCACTAAATTCAGTATCCACGCCCGCCATGATGCGTAGCAAGGTTGATTTACCTGAGCCATTGATACCCAAAACACCAATTTTGGCGCCAGGGAAAAAAGATAGATTGATGTTCTTTAAAATTTCACGCTTAGGTGGAACAAGTTTTGACACGTTGTTCATCGTGTAAATATATTGAGCCATTAACACTCCGATAGACTGCATAAAAGAGGCAAACAAACAGACTTAGCAATACTACCAAGTAAGCTGCACCTCAAAATCAGGGGTATTCATTGACTGTCATTATCGCATTGTGGCGCAACCCCTGCAAGCTAACTGGCTGTTTTACCGCTTGTTTCATACCTTTTGACACAAAGCTGAGCGCATTTTATATAAAAGCTTCTATTAAAATTATCATTCAGCTTACTGGTGTATCTTTCTGATTCATGGCTGTTTTATAAAAACCACAAAAAACAGCATTAAACATTTCGCAAAATTAATCAATAGACGATATTATATTAGCTAATCTTAATAAAATAGCTTTGTAAAAACGGCTTGATAGAAAAGGTACTCCATGACGACTGGCTATCGCCCTGAACTGATCCAACGTGTGTTTATTGATTTCATCAGTACGCGGCTGCACCCCTTTTGGTCATTAACTGTGCCTAAATTGCGTCTTATAGCACGCCGTACACTCAGTGATGACTTGATAGCGCTACAATTTGAGCCTAACCGCGCCTTTAAGCAGCAAGCTTTTAGTTCAGGTAATAGCTCACACAATGGTTGGCATGGCGGACAGCATATTGATTTAAGCATACTGATTGATGGTGTTTATCATCAACGCCACTATTCATTGGTTGGTCTAGCGCAGCAGCCATTATGGTGGCATGAGGACAGCGATAAAAATTCTAATCGAAATCAAGATAGCCTTAATAAAAACGGCTTTGATAGAGATCGCCTTGATGAAAAGTCACAACTGCAAACTATTGTCTCTACGATAACTATTGCTGTTAAGCCGCAAGGTCTAGTATCAGATTATCTAAGTAAACGTGCAGCACTGGGTGCTATATTTAATAGCAGTTTACCCAGTGGCGAATTTACTCTAGCTCATACAGTGTTAGCACAGCAAGCAAGTCAAATAAGCGAACCCTTATCCCTTACCTCTACACCACTGCCACTATTGTTTATCGCTAGCGGCAGTGGTATTACGCCAATGCTAGGTTTGATTACGCAGGCGCTGCAAAATGGACATCTAGTAACGCTGCTACATTACAATCGTACAACCTTCTATAAATACCCATTGCAAGATCAATGGCAGCAGTTAGCTACTAAATATCCAACGTTCATTTATCATCTTATTAATACGGAAGACCCCAATACTTATCTTGCCGGCTCGCGACATTTGAGCGTAGAAACTTTAATAGCATTAAAATTACCACTGATGGATACACAGATATTTGCCTGTGGTTCGCCGGCGTTGTTAGCGGGTTTGTACCGCGCTTGCGATGAGATTAATTTGCCAGATAACAAGCAGCTGTGTGACAACATTACGATAGAGAGCTTTAGTGCCATAGAAAGCTTAGATTATATGTTTTCTACTATAGATAAAGCAGACGAAGAAGCCGTTACTAGCGAAGAAAAAACCATTTATTTACGTGGACGGCAACGACAATATAACAGTAGTACGACATTACTATTAGGTGCTGAAAGCGCTGGTATTCGAATGAGCCACGGCTGCAGACAAGGTATCTGTCAGCTGTGTCGCTGTAATAAGATCAGCGGTAGGGTCAAAAACATTCAAACCGGTAAGATAAGTAATGATGGCTATGAGTCTATTCAAACCTGCATTAATGTACCAATGACTGATGTCATATTGGATATTTAAAAAATATTATCAAGGATAAGACAGCCTTGCATAAACATTTATTTGTAATGTTTATTAAAACTGACACCGATGATTAAACCGAACGTTGTGCTTACGATTTATTGATGCACCTTCGGATAAGGACTATCTATGCGCTTGTTACCTCCTATATTTAAAGCTAAATCTGCCGTCTCTACTATAACTTCGCTAGTCGATGCACCATTCAAAACCACGCGATATCCGACGTTAACGGCTGCGCCACTAGCAAAAGTGCAAACCGAAGCGCTCGCTAATGAATTGAATACACTGTATCAAAGCGTGATGGGCTCACTAGGCAGCGATGATGCGCGCTATATTCAGCGTGTTTATGGGACGGTGGTATATAGCGAGGTAATTTCACGGGCATTACTGGCATTCGCAGGACAATTATCATCAAAACTTAGCAAACTTAGCGTTTGGCTACTTGGCACATCCTTATTGAGTTTTAGTAAAATTTTAAACAACATGGAGCTTGGCCATAATGTCATGCATGGTCAGTATGATTGGATGCAGCACCCTCACCTTAACAGCCAAAAGTTCGATTGGGATATCGTTTGCCCTGCGCCCCTATGGCAGCATTCGCATAACTACTTGCATCATACTTTTACCAATATTGTCGGTCGCGACCATGATGTCGGCTACCACTTGATTCGCGTTACTGATGAGCAGCCTTGGACGCCAAGCGATCGCTATAACTTATTTAAGACGATGATATTGGCATTAGGCTTTGAATGGGCCGTCGCCTTCCATGATATTCAAATCAGTGTCGACGAGTACGCAGACGTACCAAAACTGACAGACATAATGCAGCCAAAAGCTCGTGCACTATTTGGCAAAATCGCCCGACAAGTTGGTAAAGATTACATTGCTTTTCCTACGGTGGTAGGTCTGACATTAGGTCGTGGTAGTGCTTTGACGACTCTAAGCGGTAATATCACTGCCAATATCGCTCGTAATCTATGGACATGGGCAGTGATATTCTGTGGTCACTTTACCGAGCAGGCTCATATGTATACCCATCTTGATGCCAATGAGAGCAAAGGTGATTGGTACGTGCGTCAAATTCTCGGCTCTAGCAACATTCAAGGTAATAAATGGTTTCATATTTTGACCGGTAATTTATCGCATCAAATTGAGCATCATATCTTTCCCGATATGCCTGCTAGGCACTATGCGAAGATTGCACCAAACGTACAAGCCATCTGCGATAAATACAATTTAACCTATAATACTGGGCACTTTAGTCATCAATTTCAACAAGTAATTGGACGCATTCGCCATTTTAGTAAACCAAATAGCGATGAATGGCATACTTATACACAATCGATATCAAATAATGATAGAAGCATTACCAACAAAAGCAGTAATAACCATGCCTCTAACAACGCTACTGAGACATTACGTGGTTTTAGAAGGTTTCTCCCTCAGGTTGTGCGCCAAGCTATGTTTTATGCCTGATTTTTTATTAACGAGACTGGCATAGTCTTTAAGCTTGAAAAGAGCTTTTAGAATAGAAGCCTGTTAAAAATATTAACATTTGCCCTATCTACTCTTACGCTAACAGCCTAGAGATGTAAACTAGAAATCTGCACAATAACAAGAGTAGAAATAATTATAATATTTGAAAATAGGGAGTTTTTATGAGTAACGTCGGTACAAAATCAGATATGAATATCGTCCATAATGAGGCAGCGAGACGCTTTGAGACTTCGATCGATGGGCAGACAGGTTATATCAGTTACAAAGAGCGTGAGGATAAGCTGGTATATGATCATACTATCGTCCCACAGGAGTTAGGTGGTCGAGGGGTTGGCTCGGCATTGGTAAAACATGCATTGGACTATGCTCGTGAAAACAATAAGAAAGTAGTACCGCAGTGCTCGTTTGTTGCCTCGTATATTGATAAAAATCCTGACTACAAGGATCTACTATAGTTCAAACTATTGAATAAGTATGTTTAACGATAAATAGCTACGATAGTTTGCTCTATTAACCGTTATACTAGCGCTATATACTCTCAATAATAACGTCATAGCCCTCCTATCTTCTTGATACTTCTATTATATTTTTTTAACCAAATATATAATAAAATGTCAGTGACAGGTGGGTTTTTTGTCCTATGACTTTTTATAAGCGTTTATTACATTCGTGAAGGCAAATAAAACTTACAGTAGTTGCCACACTATTTTATCGTTAATAATGATTTTTCTATCCACCATAATAATAAAGGATATCACCATGAGTAGTTTATCTAATCAACAAGTCGATTTGCAGTTAGAAGAATTACCAGGCTGGCAGCGCGAAGGTAATGCGATCGTAAAAACCTACCACTTTGGCGATTTTGTTGAAGCTATGAGCTTTATGAATCAAGCTGCTTTTCATGCTGAGGCCTTAGAGCATCATCCTGAATGGAGTAATACCTATAACGTAGTAGAAGTTCGCCTGACTACTGGCGATACTGGCGGCATCACCAGCCATGATGTTCGTTTAGCAAAACGCATGGAACATATCGTCCAGCCCAAACGCCTATAAATATCACGCTGTGCGCTCACTATGTATCACTTAGCAGATAGCTATATTTTAGCCATAAAAAAAGACCTCAGATAGTATCTGAGGTCTTTTTTACTAGCCAGTTTTCTAACTGGCTAATGTCTTTATAGGACGAGTATACTTTTCCTATTACATACGGCGGCTAACAAATGCCACGATGAATAGAATGACTGCTAATGCTAACAAGATATAGGCGAAGTTTGCAGACAATCCAGCAACACCACCAAATCCTAAGAAACTTGCTAACAATGCGATTACGGCGAAAATAATAGCCCAACGAAACATAATGATTCTCCTAAAATAGTAATTGAAAAGTCAAATAATAAGGTTGCTATAGTAATTACTAACTAACTCTTACATTACCAACCTCAGTCATCCGATATTTTACTTTTTATTTTTTTACAGCTCTTAGTGTTTAAAAATATAGATAATGCTTTAGATAGTGCTTAGGAATATAGAGTAGCAATGATTTTCAATCTAAAAGGTTCATTTTGGTAATAATGTCGATAGGTTATGTAAACTTTGTAGCAAATCTTACCATTTAAAGATATTTTCAGTACTTATGTGTGGAAACGGTAAATAAACACTTAAGTACTACTAAGTCTATGAGAAAATTATTCAAAGATATTACGCTCGATTTTACAAATATTATTTATGATGCTTTTTTAAGCTCAATTGAACTTAATGATCATTTTCTTATAACAATCATTTGACAAAGCACACTAACAAGGAAGATAACGATGAATACGGATATAGCAAAGAGTACCAACTCATCAGGTAATAACAAAAAATCTAGTAGTGAAAAACGAGCTTATGCGGTGGTTTTATATGGGGCGACCAGCTTTGTTGGGCAAATCACTGCCCATTATCTGGCAAATTTTTTGTCTGCTAACAAAGATAAGAGCGGCTCTGAAATTAATTGGGCGATAGCAGGTCGTGATCAAAAGAAGCTCAACGAGTTGCAATCTAAACTGGCAAGCAAAGTAGATATTATTATTGCCAATAGCGATGATGCGGCAAGCCTTGATGCAATGACTGAGCAAACACAAGTCATTATCTCAACCGTTGGACCCTATCTTAAATACGGCGAACCGCTTATCAAATCGTGTGTTGATAATGGCACAGATTATGTTGATCTCACTGGTGAGGCAATATTTATCAAAGATATGATGGATAAGTATCAAGAGGCGGCAAAACAAAGCGGCGCCCGTATCGTCAACTCTTGTGGCTTTGATTCTATCCCATCAGATTTAGGCGTTTACTTTACGCAAAAGCAAGCAGAAGCGAAGTTTGACAGTGCTTGTGATGTGATTCATATGCGTGTGAAAGCCGCGAAAGGCGGACTATCAGGCGGTACGATTGCCTCAATGGCAACCATCTTTGAGGAAGTTGGACAAGATAAATCTCGTCGTAAGCAAGTGGCAAATCCTTATTTGCTGAACGATGATAAAGATGCGCCAAACGTACGTCAGAGCAATGTCAGCAAACCAGAATACGATAGCGAACATAAGCGCTGGCTTGCACCTTTTGTGATGGCAAGTATCAATACGCGCATTGTGCATCGCAGTAATCAGTTGCTTGGTTATGAATATGGACGCGAATTTAAATATGATGAAGCAATGTGGATGAAAGATGGTATCAAAGGTAAGCTGACGAGTTACGCCTTGAGTGCAGGCTTGCTCGGCTTTGCCACTGCCATGATGATTACGCCAAGCCGCGAGTTATTATCCAAGCACGTGTTGCCTAAATCAGGTTCAGGACCTTCTAAAGAAGAGCAAGAAAACGGCTATTTTGATATTCGTCTCTTTGGACAAACACCTAACAAAGACAGTATTACTACCAAAGTAACGGGTGATAAAGATCCAGGCTATGGCAGCACTTCACGTATGTTGTCGCAAGCGGCATTATGTTTAGCGCAAGATATCAGCAAAGAAGAAGTGAAGGGTGGTTTTTGGACACCTGCTTCAGCAATGGGCGACAAGCTACTTGGACGTTTAGAGAAACACGCTGGTCTGAGTTTTGATGTAATTGATAGCTAAACCTATGTCTTAAAAAGCAGTTTCTATACTATTCAATTAATAGTATTAAAATAACCGCATTTTGGTCACAAGGTGCGGTTCTTATCTAACAATAACACTACAATAATTGCACGATATCACTTATTAGTAGGAGTCTGTTAGATTTTTCATGGATGTACCACTGAATGTTTAGTATTTAAATTGTTATTATTGCGCTTAGTGTTTACGACGTCTTTTATATCTGACGTCTTTTATATCTATAGATAACGTTATGTAATGACCAGAATTTTTATACGAATCAATCATGATAGTCGCCTATTGATTATCATGATTTTATTTTTTCTATAGATTATATATTAGTTATCTTAAATATATATATTCTTTATTCTACATAGATAAGCACCATATCAGACCGCATTTAATCAAAGTTATCTCTACGACCATTTTAGCTGACATTATAAAAATATAAATTGAGGATTAAATAAATGAAAAACCATACTCTAGCTTTATCATTACTGATTGGCGCGGCACTTACTGTTCCGGCAATGGCAGCTCCAGCTGATACTAAAGCCGCTAAAAAGACGACCACCACTGCTGAGATGGCTGTTGAAGCCAAAGTTGAAAGCACAGGCAATGAGACTGATGCAAATACTTCTAAAACAAGCAAAATGACACCGTTTGCGATTAGCGAAACTCAAACGATTTCGCGCGCACGCGTCAATAGCAATATTAGTCAACAGCCAATGACTACTGAGATAAAAGCGCCAAACGGTCAACAACCGATGACTACCGAAATAAAAGCACCTGCAGAAGCTTTACAAAATTCAGAATTACAAACAACTGAGATTATCTCTGAAGATGTAGTGTTAGATGTAGAAGAAGATGAGCTATAAGTAAATATCTAAGTAATTATACTAAGTCGATTCTTGAAATAAATATAATGATTAAAAAACACCATTGATATATTTGATTTAATAAAAAGGCAGCCTAATGGCTGCCTTTTTTGTTTCTATTTAGAATAAGACGTCTTATTTCTTAACTTTAGTCACACCTGCTTCTTGCAATAGCGCGCCGAAAGTACCCATTTTGCTAGGCGCTTCTGCTTTTTCCGCACGAGGCGCCTTACTGCGACTGTCGCTATTATTGCTGCTACTAGGTTGACGCTTAGGCTTAGACGGACGCTTATCGCCAGCTGGACGATTGCTGCGCGGACGACTGGTATTCTCATCATTATTAGTAACATTTGCCGTCGCAGGTTTCGCTGCTGGACGTGCAGGTTTTTCAGCTTCAGGTTTCATACTAAAACCAATACGACCGCGTTTTTCGTCAATAGAGATGACACGGACCGAGACGATATCACCGGGCTTGACGCGGTTCATCGGGTCTGCGACAAAGTCATTGGCCATTTGCGAGATATGAACCAGACCATCTTGATGCACGCCAACATCGATGAAGCAACCAAAGGCAGTCACGTTGGTAACAACCCCTTCTAATGTCATGCCTTCGCTCAAATCTTTAATGCTGTTCACATCTTCACGGAAGTTAGCCGTCTTAAACTCAGGACGTGGGTCACGAGCGGGCTTAGCAAGCTCATCTAAAATCGCTTTTACGCTAACATTTTCATCATTAGCAGCTAGCGCTGTGGTATCGATGCTGTTTAATACACCATCGTTACCGATAACTTCTGGCAAGGCTTTACCTGTTTGGGCAAGTAAGCTGTCGACCAGCGCATAGCTTTCTGGATGTACACCAGTTGCATCAAGTGGATTGCTACCATCATGTATGCGTAAGAAGCCTGCGGCTTGCTCAAAGGTCTTAGCACCTAAGCGCGGCACATTTTTCAATGACTCGCGGCTATCAAAAGCGCCATGCTCTTTGCGATAGGTAACGATTTGCTGCGCAACATTTTTATTTAAGCCAGCAATGTGCGCCAAGATAGCGGGGCTTGCCGTATTCACATCAACACCAACGGCGTTAACGCTGTCTTGTGTGACTTTATCAAGACTATCTGCCAACTGAGCTTGATTGACATCATGTTGATATTGACCAACCCCAATGGCTTTTGGATCTACCTTGACCAGCTCTGACAATGGGTCTTGTAGACGACGAGCAATAGATACTGCCCCACGTACAGAGACATCTAAATTACCAAGCTCATCAGTAGCAAGCTCACTGGCAGAATAGACTGACGCGCCAGATTCATTCACGATGACTGCTTTGGCTTTTAGCGCATCATTTGCTGCCAAAATCTCTTTAATCATCGCATCGGTTTCACGGCTTGCCGTACCATTACCGATAGCCACTAGATCCACATTATAAGTACTTAATAATTCATCGATAACCACTTTGGCTTCAGTCATTTTATTATCAGGCGCAAATGGATAAACCGTTGCGATAACAGGCTTGTCTTCGCCATCTAACATTACATGACCTTGGGCATCAACAATCGCCATCTTAACACCATGACGGATACCGGGATCAACACCCAAAATAACTTTGCGACCAGCAGGTGCTGACATCAATAAATGCTGTAAATTATTGGCAAAAACATCAATCGCAGCCGCTTCTGCAGTCAGACGCTTTTCAGTCAATAAACGATGCTCGATATGTGGACGCCATTTGTCTTTCCATAAGCTGCTCGCCGCTTCTGTCAAAAATTCTTGACGCTCGGTTGGCGCTTTAGCATCAATCTCAAAATGCTTAATAATTTTTTCGATAAAAGGCGCATCTTCGCCTTCGATTTTTAGACCCAAGACGTTTTCTTGACGACCACGTAGCATCGCTAATAAGCGATGATTTGGCAAACGGGCAAGGCTTTCGCTATGCTCAAAGTAATCTTTGAACTTTTCACCGACTTCACGCTTTTCTTCACTGGCAACGCTCGATACGATACTGGCTGTTTTGGCAAAACTGCTACGTAAATGATCTAACAAGTCTAATGCTTGCGTCCATTCATCTACGATAATGGCTTGTACACCAGCAAGTTGCTTCTCGATATCACTAAAATCAACTTCAATCTCATTACCGCTTTCATCAGTAATGCTTGATTGTACTTGATAGTCTGCTAATGCATCGGTTGGCGTCACGTTTTGCGTTAACACTGCTTGTGCAGCAATATCAAGACCAGCAGCACGTGCTTTGGCAGCTGGTGAACGGCGACGTGGACGATATGGCAAGTAGATGTCTTCAAGCTCAAGTTTTGAGGTTGCATTATCAATACGTGTCTGCAGCTCGTCGGTCAAATTGCCTTGTGTGCTTAGTAATTCAATAATTTTAAGGCGACGGGTTGCCATATCACGTTCATAATTGAGAGACTTCTCTAGAGCTCGCAATTGCGCATCGTCGAGATTCTGCGTCTTTTCTTTGCGGTAACGGGCAATAAACGGAACGGTCGCGCCTTCATCGTACAGTTTGACAAACGCATTGACTTGAGCAGTCTTAATGCCAAGCGCGCGAGCAAGCTTGTCGTGAATATTCGCGTGTGTGGTTGCATCCAAAACCTGTGCATTTGTCGAGGTTTGAGATGGCGTTAAGGTATCAGTGCTACTCATAGACGTATCAATCGTTGAGAAATGTAGTTTTGCATTATAGCAAAAGCTGCATGAATAGAAATCCTTTTTATCTTTTCGTTATTTATCGTGTTATTTATCGCAAAAATCGTTTAATGAGCACACTCTTGACGCTTTATTAAACAAACACCTACAGCATTTGCCTTTATCAGTGATGCAATTATGACTGCAATCTTATACACTAAAGTCTCATCAGCACAAATATTGCTGTGTACCAACGTACTGAACAATAGTTCTCATTTTTATATTTTTTTGCCAATCGATGGAATGATGCTCAAATAGTTGCACTAATAAATGGTAAAAGTGGTATTCACACTGTTTTTATTGAGAGTAAATATACTGACTGGTGCGTTTTAACAATAATTTTTGCTAATAATAATTTTTATAAGAGGATGCCTGTATGTCTGAAAATAACAGCCCCGATACCTTAACTCAGCGTATTCTAGTCGTTGATGACGATGCACGATTGCGCTCTTTGTTACAGCGCTTTCTAGAAGACGATGGGTTTGTTGTCCGTACTGCCCACGATGGCAGTCAAATGGATAAGCTGCTACAGCGTGAGCTTTTTTCATTAGTGGTACTTGATTTGATGCTACCAGGCGAAGACGGTATCAGTATTTGTAAGCGTCTGCGCGAAGATAATGGCGACATCCCTATTATTATGCTCACGGCTAAAGGTGGCGACGCTGATCGCATCGCGGGTCTAGAAGCGGGTGCGGATGATTATCTACCAAAGCCATTTAATCCAAAAGAGCTATTAGCACGTATCAAAGCAGTACTTCGTCGTCAAAATCGTGAGCTACCAGGGGCACCAAGTCATCAGCTTGAAGTAGTAGAATTTGGTCCATGGACACTTGATTTATCGACACGTACGCTCAAACGCGACGGCAATGTTGTCACCTTAACGACGGGTGAATTCTCGGTACTAAAGGCATTGGTTCAGCATCCACGCGAGCCATTGACCCGTGATAAGCTGATGAACCTTGCTCGTGGTCGTGAATGGGGCGCGATGGAGCGTTCAATTGACGTTCAAGTATCACGTCTGCGCCGCTTAATTGAAGACAATCCTTCACAAGCACGTTATATCCAGACTGTCTGGGGCGTAGGATATGTATTCGTACCTGACGAAGCAGAAGTCGAAGCAGCTAAGAGCGAATCACTTTAAATTTCTAAGTATTGCTTGTGTCCGTTGATATATCATACTATTAATGGGTAATCCTATTAATACAACGGGCGCAACATTGAAATTCTCTATTATTCATCAAAATATACCCTGCACTTTGGTGACAGGGTTTTTGGGTTCTGGCAAAACCACACTTATTAATCAATTGATTGCCGATAAATCCACTGATGAGCGTTGGGCATTATTGATTAACGAGTTTGGTCGGATTGGTATCGATGCAGCCTTGGTTTCAAGCTCACAAGATAGCAATTCCGCTCAAAATGATATCGCCATTCGTGAAGTTAGCGGCGGCTGTATTTGCTGTACCAGCCAGTTACCTCTACAAGTAGCTATTGGTCGCTTGCTGAGTGACCATCATCCGCAACGTCTGCTTATTGAGCCAACAGGGCTTGCTCATCCACGTGAGCTTATACGGCAGCTGAGCGCGCCGCATTGGCAGACGGCTCTAAAGATGCAGGCGGTCATAACTGTACTTAACGCTCTGCAGTGGCAACGAGAAAAATATCGTGCTCACGAAGGGTTCCAAGCGCATATTCGTGATGCCGATGTCTTGGTCATTAATCGCTATGCCCAATTAAGTACTGACGATAAGCAAGCATTACAAGATTGGATAGCAGAGTTAAATACGCAAATCACTATTATTTGGGCAGAGTCTGATGATCAGACCACAATTAACGATATAAGCACATCGAATGACTATTCAGCAGTGTTAAGCACGCAGCTGAACAAGCATAGCCAGACTATCTCACAACAGCGGACAGTCAGTATCGCTCAGCCGAAAAAATCTGTGATTAGCTTGCAGCCGCTGAGTCATTCATTATCGAATAAGTCATTATTCAACCCTTCCACAAACGATAATAATATTCAGGCAGACAAAGACATCGAGCTGCCCTATCGTTATCATGAAATACAGCAAGATATCGTAGTTGCAGGTTGGCGATTACCAGCGGACTATAAATTAAATGCTGATAAGTTACAGGATTGGCTGCTAACGCTACCAAACTGGCAACGCATCAAAGGCGTATTGCATACGTCTAATGGCTGGCTACAAATCAATTTTACGCCTGATAGCTTGTCTACAAAGACAGTGAGCGTACAAGCCGACAGCCGACTAGAAATTATTTTGCAAACAAGTACTGGGCAAGAAGATGCGATAGAGGTTAAGCTAGATTGGGAAGCCTATGACCATGAACTCATGGCGTTGATACTATAGTTAATGATTGCATAGCCATCTATTGTAGTGATAGAAAGATTGTTGATAAAAATAGAACCACTAAAAAAGCCCACACTATTTTGGTAGTAGGGGCTTTTTTATTGAGCAGCATTGGTTTTATTAGCGTAACTGACTGTCTTTACTGCCACGGCGATTAAACAATTCCGCAGCTTTTGCTTCTTGCTCAAGCTCAGATTGACAGCCAACACAATGCTGCACACCCGGTACTGCGATACGGCGAGCTTCTGGAATCGCCTTACCACATTCATCACAAAACTCTGCGCTTTTACCTGTCGGTAATGCACGGCGTGCGCGCTCTAGCGCATCGTTAACGGTGGCATCCATTTGCTCATGCTCAGCACCATCTCTTGACCAACCACCTGCCATATTATTATCCTATTTATTTTTATTAATTATGCGTATTTTTAATCAAGCATAAAGGTCTTTGATAACAAATAGATGGGGTTAAATATCAGCAATTTCAATCTACCTGCGCAGACAAATTGTCGCTCAATCCTTGGGTTGTAACTCAACCACTTGTCCACGTACCCCGATACTCTCATCACTCATCAAGCACACATAACCTGCCATAATATCTTCAGGAGTTTTCAGACTCATCGGATTTTCACCTGGATAAGCGTGAGCACGCATATTGGTGCGAGTACCACCCGGATTGATACAGTTAAAACGCAGATTGGTGGTGTTTTGCGTCTCTTGGGTAAAGATATCGCTCATTCCTTCTACCGCTTGCTTAGACAGCGCGTAAGCACCCCAAAATGCGCGAGGATGCGTACCAACGCTGCTAGAAGTAAATACGATAGAACCATGCGGTGCATCTTTGAGTAACGGTAGTAGCGCTTGGGTAAGCATAAAGGTCGCTGTGAAATTAATCTTCATGACTTGAGCAAACATATCTACATCGTACATCTCAAGTGGCGTCAATGGACCAAGCATCCCAGCATTATGCAATATCCCATCAAGCTGACCAACTTCTCTATGAATCAAATTTTCTAGCTTTTGCATTTCTGCATAGGTAGCCCCTTCTAGATTCATCGGTAACATAGCAGGTTGCTTACCACCAAAGCTCTCGATTTCATCATAGACATATTCAAGCTTGCTACTGGTACGTCCTAATAGCAGCACCGTTGCGCCATAGCGTGCATAGGTCAATGCAGCGACCCGACCAATGCCATCGCCCGCACCTGTCACCAAGATGGTCTTGCCATCTAAGCAGTTTTCAGAGGGTACAAAGTCACGAATATCCCCGTGGGTTAATTTGGTTGCAGACGATTGCAATTCAGTCTGATGGCTTTCAATATTATTGGCTATATTGTCGGCTGAATGGTTTGCCGACTGATTCGCTAATGGGTTGATATTGTCACTCATGGCGTTACTCACTACTTATCGTTTAATAAATGGGATGGTTAACCATTATGCTATGTTGTTAAATATTACCTGATAACACGCTGATCTTATGGCTCATTGGAATTATAAATAGTCGAATTTACCAGAAGAAAGCAGTAATTTACTCAACTGCTCAGGGGTTTCCGTAATATAATCTGCGCCCCATTTCTTCAGGTTGTTTTGATCTTCAGGCGGAATATAACCATAAGCGGCCAGAATCGTGGGCATACCAGCGGCATTACCAGCTTCGATATCACGGATATGATCGCCAACATAAATCACACTTGCAGCAGCGCCGCGAGGGATACCAAGCTTCTCTAGTGCCGCATACATAGGCTCTGGGTCAGGTTTAGGGCGTGATACGTCATCAGGACAAACCAAAACTGCACAGCGCGTATCTAATTGCATGTTTTCTAATAACAGCTCTGACAAATAGCGCGGTTTATTGGTCACTATACCCCACGGTACACCTTTTTCTTCAAGAGCACTTAAAACGTCCTCAAGCGTGTCAAAAACATGACTATCTACACAAATATCCGCTTCATAATCGTCTAAAAACTGCTGACGAAACTCAAGCAACGTCTCTTCGCTAAAGTCTGTTTGCTCATTATGACGTAGCATAAGCTGCACCATCGCTGAAGCACCTGCCGATACTTGCTCACGAATCTCTGTCTCAGACGGCGCTTGCCAGCCGTTTTCTTGGCTCATTTTGCCAATAATACGTACAAAATCGGCAGCAGTATCTATCAATGTCCCATCTAGGTCAAATAAGACCGCTTTTACAAATTGGCTCATTACGAAGGCTCTTAATTAAGGTGATAAAAGGGTATTAAGCGAGAGGTTTCTGTACTGCTATCATATAGTTGACATCGACGTTTTGAGCTAGCCAGTAACGCTTGGTCAATGGATTATAGTGCAGTCCAATGATATCTTGGCGCGCAAACTCTGCATCAATTGCCATTTTATCGAGCTCAGCTGGCGTAATAAACTTGGCATAATCATGCGTACCGCGATCAAGCAAGCGCAATACGTACTCTGCACCCACGATAGCAAACAAATAAGATTTTGGATTACGGTTGATCGTTGATAGTAAGCATACGCCGCCTGGCGCCAACAGCTTAAAACAAGCATCTACAATAGCGGCTGGATCTGGTACATGCTCTAGCATCTCCATACAGGTAACCACATCAAACTGACCAGCATGGGTAGCAGCCAATTGCTCAACCGGAATATGCTGATAGCGCAAGGTATCTTGTAAGTTGCTTTGTTCAGCATGGAGGCTTGCTGCTTTAAGATTTTCTGTCCCAAGATCGATACCTGTCACATCTGCGCCGCGACGTGCCATCGATTCTGACAAGATACCACCGCCACAACCGACATCAAGAACCTTTTTACCCGCCAAGCCCATCTCTGCCGTTTTTTGACTATCAGCACTCACGTAGCCACGCTTCACATTTTCCTCTATCCAGTTTAGACGCAGCGGATTGATTTCGTGTAAGGTAGCAAAGGCACCGGTTTTATTCCACCACTCACCCGCCAATTTATTAAATTTTTCAACTTCGCTTGGATCGACATTGATAGCGTTTATGGTATCGTCAGCCATGCCACTATCATTTGCTTGAGTGTGCAAAGGCTGCCCAGAAAATAAAGCTTGGCTCATAGTTTTTCCTTTATTGTTATAGTATGTGACTAAAGACTCAATATTAACATGCGAGCCGCAAAGCTGCCGTAAGTACATCGTCACCGATTGAGAACTGCTTTATTGATGCTCTAAACGTCAATAAAAATAGAATAACAGGCTATAAGTAAGATACCTTAAATAATGACTGACAGCATTACAACCATTAGTTAAGAATCCGGTTCACAAACTGCCGCATTTTACGCTATTATAGTTGCTATTCTATAGTAGGTCGACTCAGTTGACCTATCGTCGTCTATTGACTTTGTCATTGCTTATTTGCTTTGGTATTTATATGACTATCAAAGCTATAACTATTAAAGCAAACTTCTGAATGTCGTTATTTCAAGGAATAAGTATGAAACGTATCATCGCATTAACTGGTTTGGCTTGCGCTATTGGATTTGCCAATATGGGTGCACAAGCTGCCAATTATGTCGCAGGAAAAGACTATCGTGTGTTAGATAATCCAGAAAAAATCAGCGGTGATGCTATCATTGTGCGTGAGTTTTTTTGGTATGGTTGCCCGCATTGTAATGTCCTTAATCCACACATGGAAAAATGGGCAAAAAACAAAGATAAAGATGTAGCCTTCTTTAAAACACCCGCAGCATTAAACCCTGTTTGGGAAGCCAGTGCCCGTGGTTTTTATGCCGCGCAATTACTGGGTTTTGAAGACAAGACCCATGACGCTTTATTTGATGCCGTACATAAAGATGGTAAGCAATTATTTGACCAGTCTTCATTAAGCAAATGGTATGCCTCAAAAGGTGTGAACGAAAAGAAATTTAATAGCCTTTACAACTCTTTTGCTGTTGGTACCAAAATCGGTCGCTCGCAAGCAGGCGCTAAGCGTTATCAGTTATCGGGTGTGCCAGCCGTTGTTGTGCAAGGCAAGTACGTGGTAACCGGTGAAAGTGCTACCGTACCTAAAGTAGTTGATTTCCTAGTCGACAAAGTACGCGCAGAGAAAAAGTAGCATTAGTTTTTTAAAAAAATATAAAAACGCTACTTCTGATCAATTAAAAAAGCCAATCTTTACTGATTGGCTTTTTTGTATTTTAGTATTCTATCTTTAGTGTTTTATAGGTACCCACTAACCAAATTCGCTTGCCTATATCTCTCATCGCTATTTTTTTAGATTCGTTAAAATAGCGACTTCACGGATATAACTGGCCAAATCTGCTTTTGACTCCGCCATTAGCTCCTCGTCGTTTGTATGCTTAGCGTACTCAATCCAGAGCAATAGCTGATACATACTATGCTGCTCAGAGGCTTTATATTGTTTGACGAACTGCTTGAGCGTTCCTTCATCATTGATATTTAAACGCTCATACCAGCTCTCTATCTTAGAAACCTGCTCTTTAGGGAAATAGGCATCAAATAATGCTTTTATCAGCTCATGGCGATTTTCTTCAATCATAAGCTTGCCAACGCGCTTGGTCTGACGATTACGCGCATTGGCACTGGTGATATCGGCGAGCGCCATTAATTCCGCCATAAAATAATCACTGGCAGGTAAAGCTTTAAGTTGTTTCTTCGATAAGCTGGCAAGCGGTATCGACAACTGTTGCAGGCGCTCATGAGCTTTTTTGAGCTCTGTGCGCGAGACGCGCATATCTTGTTCTGACCAGTCAATCATAAAAGCTTTCCATGTTTAAAAATAAATAATAGGTATAAAAAATTAGGTATAAAAGGTTTAGCAAACGCTACCAGCGATGCTTTTCACGGTGTTTCGCCGTCACGGTCAAGCCTTCTGGCAAGCTATTTTGCAATCTGTCTTGTAAGTGTTTGGTGATAAATACCGAGCGGTGCTTCCCACCGGTGCAGCCAATGGCAACCGTTACCGTATGACGATTATTATGTAAAAAATCAGGTAACCAACGATTCAAGAATGTAGCGATATCTCCCGTCATCTCAGCAACCTCTGGATAATCGGCAAAAAACGCACCCACTTCGGCGTCAAGACCTGTCGCCGAGCGCAGTGTCGGATTCCAATGTGGATTGGGTAAGATGCGTACATCAAAGACAAAATCTGCATCGATAGGGCTGCCGTACTTGAAACCAAACGATAGTAAATTAATCACGATTTGATTATCTACACCCACATAATCACGCAGACGCTCTTTTAGCTGATGGATATTGAGCATACTGGTATCTATCTTGATATCGGCATGCTTGAATATCGGCTGCAAAAGCTGTATCTCTTTCTCAATAGCTGCTGGTAGATTATAAACGTTGTTTTCTACGCCTTTGGTATCTAACACCATCAACGGATGGATGCGGCGCGTGGCATTAAAGCGTGCAACCAGCGTCTCTTCTTGCGCCGTCACATACATCACCGTGACCGCCTCTTCTCCATAGGTCTGCTTTAAACTGTCATGGATTGCATCAAAGTTAGATAAATCTGCGCGCGGCGTACGAATATCCACCCCAAGGGCAATGCGCTTAATTCCACTATCACAGACCAGCTTTTGCGCCGCTTCAGGCACAAGAGACAAAGGCAAATTATCAATAGAATAAAAACCCAGATCTTCAAGGATATTTAGTACCGAGGTTTTCCCTGAGCCTGAACGTCCTGACACTACCAATATACTCAGTTTATCACCAGTGGATTCGTTAGAATCTGTTAGCTTTGATTGAGCATTATGGGTGTCTTGATTTACCTGCATGTTCCGTCATCCTTATAAATTGCATCCCGCAAATTACAATGTTATAAATAGCAGCGTGATCAAACTTTATTAATCGTGACCAATCGATTGTCTAACAAGCGTGCACGACCTAGCCATGCAGCCACTAAAATAACCAAGACTTGATGGTTATTGATACTCTCATCATCAACAGCCGTTAGCTCAGTTGTTTTTACTTCTAGATAATCAATCATAAACCCCGCACTAGTAATACGCTCGTGAGCTGCTGTCAAAAGCACCTCTAACGGTTGTTTATTATCACTAATCTGTTTGGCTAAATACTGCAGCTCCTGCTGTAAGATAGGCGCTGTTTGGCGCTCAGACTCGCTTAAATACTGATTGCGCGATGATAACGCTAAGCCATCAGTAGCACGAATAATAGGCGCGCCAATAATATCGATTGAATAGCTCAAATCACGAACCAACTGCTTAATAATGGCTAATTGCTGATAATCTTTTTGCCCAAATACGGCTATGTTAGGTTGCACGATATTGAAGAGCTTAGAGACAACAATACCGACACCATCGAAATGATTGGGGCGAGTTTTGCCACATAGTTGCTCAGTAATAGTCCCAGCGAGAATAGTGGTCGGCGGCGGTAGTACCGGATACATCTCATCAATAGTAGGAGCAAAAACATAGTCAGCGCCAACCGTGGTAAGCTTCGCGACATCTTCATCTAAGGTACGAGGGTAGCTATCAAAGTCTTCACCAACCCCAAACTGCGTTGGATTGACGAAAATACTAACCACCACGATATCTGCATGCTGTTTGGCAATTTTTACCAGCTCCAGATGACCATCGTGTAGATTACCCATTGTAGGTACTAAGGCAATGCGCTGCGCTGTTCGGTAAGGCTGCAGAGCAACGCGTAAGTCTGAGATATGGTAATGAATCGTCGGCATGGTTAACTGCTCTTTTACTGATGGACCTAATTACTGAAATTCTATATTTGCTTAGCTAAACTGGTGCTGCTCTGTTGGAAAACTACCTTCCTTTACTGACCGCTGATACAAGGCAAATGCGCCTTCGATACTGTGCTCAGTGTTACGCTCATCAGTCAGAAAATCATGGATGAAACGCGGCGCGCGACCATGAACCATACCGAGCATATCGTGCATGACCAATACCTGACCATCAGTATCAGCGCCTGCCCCAATACCAATCACTGGCACAGCAACGGCTTCCGTTACTGCTTTAGCAAGCTCAGCAGGGACGCATTCTAGTACCAAAAGCGCTGCACCAGCGTCAACCACAGCTTTTGCATCATCAAGGAGTTTTTGACCTGCTTCATTGCCGCGACCTTGGACTTTATAACCGCCAAAAACATTCACCGACTGCGGTGTTAATCCCAAATGTACACACGTTGGCGTACCTGCTTGCGCTAATGTTGTAATCAACTCGCAAAGCTCACGACCACCCTCAATTTTAATCACATGAGCGCCTGCCTGCATCAGCTTGCGGCTATTGGCAACGGCCTCAGGCAGCGTCACGTAGCTCATAAAGGGTAAGTCCGCTAAAATAAGTGCGTGCTTATTGCTACGGGCGATATTAGCAGTGTGGTAAGCCATATCATCGACCGTAACAGGCAAGGTTGAATCATGACCCTGCACCACCATACCCAAGCTATCACCGATTAAAATCGTATCAATCTGCGCTTTTTCCATCATGCGCGCAAACATGGCGTCATAACAGGTCAGACAAGTAAATTTGGTACCGTCTTTTTTAAACTTATTTAAAGTAGATAACGTTGTCATATCGTTATATCATCCTCAATACTTCTGAATATCAATCAACTGTCATTCACTTTAAATGAATGTCTCTTTATTTATGACTTGACGCATCATGTTCTAACAGCTTCAAACCTGCCCAATCGCTGCTTTGGGGATAGTCGATTATCGACTTTCCTACAATCATTAGCTCAGGTGCGAGCTCTCGTAACGGTATCAAAACAAAATTACGCTCATGCAAACCCACATGGGGTATCGTTAATGTTGGCTCAGAAATCCGCTTATCGCCGTATAACAATATATCCACATCAAGACTACGCTCACCCCAATGACGCAGGCGGGCGCGTTTTGCTTGCTGCTCCAACTGTTGGCAAAATGTCAGCAGCTCAAACGGCGTAAATATAGTTTCAAAACCAGCAACGGCGTTCACAAAATCTGGCTGATCTTGCGGTCCCATCGGTACCGAGGCATAGAATGAAGAAATACGCACAGTGCGTATCTTTTCTTGCTCTTGCATCATCTCAAACGCATGCTGTAAATGCTCAACAGGCGCCCCAAGCTCATTTGCCAGATTGCTACCCAAGCCAACATAACAAGTGACCCAAGAGCAAATGGCGATAGATTTGCTATCAAAATCAGTATTATTAAAGCGCGTGTTCATCGTTATCACTTTACTCTTATATTCGCTGTCAACGTTAAACGTCATTGACGCTTGGCTGACGACGGCGACGTTTCGATGGCACAGGGCCTTTATTGGCAGTCATGTTACTGTTAACTACTTTATTAGCATCTTGCTGTTCGTTAGAACTTTGATTTGTAGCACTTTGACTACTAGCGTCTCGTTTGGCTTTAGTAGACTTAGTACTTGATGCTTTAGCGGGTTTCGGCGCTTTATCAATGGCGTTATCAGTAGAGTGAACAGCTGGTTTAGGCACTTTTTTTGCGTACTTCCCAGATGATTTCTCATTACTACTAGTGTCTATTGTCGTTGCTTCTTTAGCACTGCTAGCCTCTGCGACAATATCACTATTTTCAATCACAGTAGGCTGACGACGACGGCGCTTGTGCGGTATCGGCTCATTATTCATACTAACAAGTGCTGGTGACTGCGCGACGTTGCGCTCTGCATAAGCGGAGCTACGAGCATTAGTTGAAGACACCTGAGTATTCACTGACTCTTTTGGTGCATGCGATCTATTAGTTAAGTCACTCGCTTTATTAACAGCTTTTTCTTGCAGCTGCGATTGACTATCAGCCGATGCCTTTTTACTAACTGTTGCTTGCTCAAGCACTTTTTGATTAGGCGCTTTTTGCGTCGCTTTAGACAGTGCTTTATCTGAACCAGATAGCTGCTTTTTCAAAGGCGGTACGACGTTGCCGTGTTCTATGACAAACAATGGTGCAGGTTTCGGCGTGTGCTGCTGATTGCTACCATTATTACTGCTCGCCAAAGACAATTGCTGCAACTGTGCCAGCTCATTATTGTCTTGTGTGAGTTGCTGCAGGCTATAACTTTTACTATTAGCAGAAGTATGTTGACTGGCACGGCGACGACGTGATGGCACATTTGAGGCGTCATTAACCATTGCTGGTTTTGCATGACCATTACTCAGCGCTTTACCTTGATAGTCATTATCCAACTGACTTAACTTAGCATTGTCATTCGAGTTCTGCTGCTTTTGACGATTGCGTCCACGACCACGCTGACCTTGTTTATAAGCACCACGGCGGATATTTTCATCAAAGTCATCAATCGCTTGATCCTGCTGCTGCTCAGTCAAGGTTTGATAGGTCTGCCACCACTCGCCCATATCATTGGTCGATTCAGAAAGCGGATGCTCTGCATCGCCGCACTGCTCGCGCAATAATAAGAAATCAAAACCGGCACGAAAACGTGGATGCTCAGATAGCTGTACAATCTGTTTGCTACGCGGCGCGGCCAGTTTTGGCTGCAATATCCAGATATCACGAATAAACTGTTCAGCAAATTTTGGAATGGCAGTCTTGATACGTTGACGATCAATCACTTTGCCTGCTGCATGCATTTGTGCATCCGCAAAAGGCATATTGCGCTTTTTGGCTTTTTCTAGTTGATGTAAGTAGTTCTCCCACAGCAAAGCGGCATAAAAGAATGCTGGGTTGATACTTTTGCCAGCAGCAATACGTTTGTCGGTATTAATAGCGACTTGTTTAACTAAGGCACTTGGCTCAGAAGGCGGATAAATGATGAGACTATCAATCGCGCCTGAATCAAACAATAACGGTAATAATGGTACTAAATAACCACCGGTAAACATCTTTTGCGTTTCATCATACAGACGGTGCGGAGAGATTTGTTCAAGTAATGACCAGTTGCCATCATGGAACTGTGCGGCTAATTCGCTATCAAACTCAAAACCCAATTTTGCTTTGAAACGCAAGGCACGCAGCAATCTGACCGGATCTTCTTCGATACGAATCGGTGCATTGCCTAATAAACGGATAATTTTATTGTCAATATCTTCAAGCGCGTCGCAAAAATCATGAACTATGCCTTTAAGCGGCTGATAATAAAGGGCATTGATAGAAAAATCACGACGGGCAAAGTCTTGTTTGATATCACCCCATACATTGTCGCGCAGAATCATACCGTCTTGATTGGTATTAGAATCATTGATAGGTGGGCCACGGAAGGTGGCTACTTCGATAAGCTCACGCCCAGAGTACACATGCGCCAACTGAAAACGGCGACCGATAATACGGCAGCGCTTACCAAAGACGTCTTTAATCTCATGAGGCTTGGCATCAGTGACCGCGTCAAAATCTTTTGGACGCAGTCCTAGCAAGGTATCACGCACGCCACCACCGACGATATAGGCGTCAAACCCAGCTCGGGTTAGGGTTGCGATTACTTCGGTAATAGAATTGGGTAATTCAGATTTATTCAGTTCTAACTGCTTGGCGGCACGCTCGGCCATGCATCTACTCCTTGCCTTTATTCTTAACCACCCTGACGAACACAGCGTCAATCAGGCGGATGTACATGCTAGTTTAACAAATTTTGACCATGGTGGGTGTATTTAGACAGTTACTTACATGCTATTTTGTCAATATTGGGGTTAATTAAAGTAAAATACAGCGATTAATCTTGCACGGTCAAACGTCCTCGATTTTTATCAACGGTTTTTGCGCCAATACCCTTTACCTTTGTCAATTCATCAACCGTTCTAAAACTGCCAAACATCTCACGATATAGGATAATGGCTTGCGCCTTATTGCTACCGATACCATGTAGCAACGTAAGCTCACCTTCTGTTGCTCGATTAATATTAATGATTGACTGCATACGTGCTTGAGTTTGCGCTGTCTCTTGCGTCAATAAGTAGTTATAAGCACTTTGGGCATTATCAAAACACGGTGCTGCATTAGCAGTATTAATTGACGTAAAAATCATAGAAAGCATGCCCACTAAATAGAAACCCCTTTTTTGGAGTAATTTAGGGAGCAAGGTAGCGAGTAAATACTTACTAGGTGCGTTCATGTTGTTTAGCCGCTTCCCATAATGCGTCCATTTCATTAATATTGCTATCTTCTAAGCGCTTGCCAGCAGCGGCTAGTTGATCTTCAATATAGCCAAAACGCGATTTAAATTTATGTACACAGGTCAGCGTTGCTGTTTCCGCATCAAGGTCTAATTTGCGTGCCACATTAACTAGCGCAAACATGCAATCACCAATTTCCTTTTCAATATCAGCAATATTGGCGTTTATATCGTCTTTTGATTTATCTAATAGCTCAGCTTTTAACTCACTCACTTCTTCATTAAGCTTATCGAACGCACCGCTGACACCTTCCCAATCAAAACCCAGTTTTGACGCCTGTTTTTGTACATCCTGCGCCTGCATCAGCGCACTACCTGCTTTGGTATTGTCCAAACGACGCTGTGGTTTGCCACGTGCAGCGCGGGCTTGTTGCTCTTCCGCTTTAATCTCATCCCAGCGTTCTTTTACCCCGGCTTCATCTTTAAGCGTTTCTGCTTCAAACACATGCGGATGCCGGCGAATCAGCTTTTCTTGTAAAGTGGTAATCACATCACTCATATCAAAGCGCTCTTGTTCAGCGTACATCTGACAATGAAAAACCACTTGCAGCAGCACATCTCCAAGCTCGCCTTTGATGTCTTCATCATCATTACTTTGTACCGCTTCGCCGAGCTCATAGGCTTCTTCAATCGCATACGGAATTAAGCTATGATTGCTTTGCTTTTTATCCCACGGGCAATCGCTACGCAATCGCGCCATTAAGGACAACAAATCCGCTAATTCGCCACTTGCTTTTGGCGTTCCTAGTACCGGTGTTGGCACTTTAGCTTTATTTTTTGGGTTACTCATAAAAAAACACTCTTATACTTTTATTGGTTATTAAATAGAACCATATTAAGTTTATAACGATTTTGTCGTTAGTGTAGCATTGAACACTGATTAGCTTATAATTGAGTAATCTACTTAATTATCATCTCACTGCTTAAACGCAAGGATTTTATCGTTATGCCCACATCCGATACGAATAATGCCAGCTATGCGACTCAAACCCAGTTCGCACCGATTAAAATTGATTCATTTAAAGCTTACGATATCCGCGGCGAGCTTGGCGTCAATCTCGATGAAGACATCGCTTATCGTATCGGACGTGCTTTTGCCCAGATTTTATTCGAGCGTTATAGCACAGCTGATGCCCCCTCTGACTTACAAGACGTAAAACCAGCTATCGTTATTGGTAGCGATATCCGTCATTCAAGTGAACAGTTAAAACAAGCCTCCATCAAAGGTATGTTAGATGCTGGCGTCGACGTTATCGATTTGGGTATGACAGGAACGGAAGAGGTCTACTTTGCTACTAGCTATTATCAGGCGTTGGGCGGTATCGAAGTCACAGCAAGTCACAATCCGATTAATTATAATGGCTTAAAATTGGTAAAAGAGCACTCAAAACCGATTAGCGCCGATGATGGCTTGGCAGAGATTCAAGCATTGGCAGAATCAGGGCAATTCATCACTGACAATACGTTAGGCAACCTACAATTACTGACGGACAAGAGCGCCTATATCGATCATGTAATGACTTTCATTGATACGGATAAATTAAAACCACTTAAGCTGGTTATCAATTCAGGCAATGGTAGCGCAGGGCCAGTGGTTGATTTATTAATCGATAAGTTATCACAAGCTGGCGCACCGATTGAAGTCATTAAATTGCATCATGCCCCTGATGGCAGCTTTCCAAACGGCATCCCTAACCCGATGATTTTGGCTAATAGAACCGCCACTCAGCAAGCTGTTTTAGCCCATAAAGCCGACCTTGGCATTGCCTTTGATGGCGATTTTGACCGCTGTTTCTTATTCGATGAATACGGCGAATTTATCGATGGTAGCTATGTCGTTGGCATGTTGGCACAAGCCTTTTTAAATAAATATACGGGCGAGTCGATTGTTTATGATCCACGGGTAATTTATAACACTGAAGCAGTCATTCATGAGCATAATGGTAAGGCGGTTATTAGTAAATCTGGGCACTCATTTATTAAGCAAGTCATGCGCGATTCTGGCGCAGTGTATGGCGGCGAGATGTCAGCGCATCATTATTTCCGCGATTTTTTCTACTGCGATAGCGGCATGATTCCTTGGCTGCTAACCATTGAGTTATTATCGATTACTGGTAAAACCTTGTCAGAATTGGTCAGCGGTTATATTGCAGCCTATCCAAGCTCAGGTGAGCTGAACTTTCATCTGACTACTCATGATGCGCAGGCGATTATTAAGGCAATCGAAGAAAAGTTTAGTGCCGACAATCCAACCAAGTCGATGCTTGATGGTTTGAGTTTAAATTTTGGCGAATGGCGTTTTAACTTACGCGCCTCAAATACTGAACCATTAATTAGATTAAATATTGAAAGTCGCGGTAATAAGGATTTACTACAGACCAAGACTCAGGAGATTCAACAATGGCTTGCCAGTAAAGGTGCTGTACCTGCTTAATATGAATAGCTGCTGTGCTGAATAAAGACATTCTAAACTTATAAAAATAAAAAAAGCGCCGATTAATTTTTATATTAATCGGCGCTTTTGTTTAGCTTTAATCTAACAACTGTTTGTCTACTGAGCTTATTTTATACCTGATAGAGAGCCTTATTTAGCGCGACCAATCCCTATATAGTCGCCGACTAGACCATCTATCTGCGTTCGTGACAAGGCATTTTGCGCATCGAATACGGGCATCGCTTGCTCATTAAGCTTAGCAATATCCAGTCGGTTCTCTGGTAACCAACTGATAATAAAGATTGCCTGCGCCTCATTAAGCTGTTGATAAGGATTGTTTATCAATTCAAGCAATGGCTGCTGCTTATAAAGCGCTGCTAGCTCCGTTTGCGCTTTATCGCTATAAACCAGCGTGCGAATATTATAAGACCACAATAATGCCAATAAAGGATGAATCGCCGACTCTGCCGTCCGTCCCGAGCCTGCTTTATAACTACCACCCCAAATCATGACCGTTTTATTATCGATAAAACCGTCAAAATACTGCCAAAATTTGCGGAATATCAGCTCTTTTTGGTCTTCGTTGATATGGATAACCGATTGCAATAGCGGCATGGCCAAGCTCTGTGCTTGACTTGATTGCTGTAGCTGAAGCAATTCTGTCGGTAGCGTATTACCACCAAATCCCCAGCCCGCCTGCAAGTAGCTACTGCCCACGCGCTCATCAAGCCCCATGATATGGCTGACTTTCTGGATATCGACTTGTTGACTATCCGCCAAGCGCGACATCTCATTCATAAAACTGACCCGCGTTGCGAGCATCGCCATGATGCTACTACGAGCAAATTCGATAGTCGCGATATTGGCATAATGAGTAGCACGCGCATGCTGCATTAATGGCTGTAGCATACCCAAATGATGACGACTATTGGAGGTTTTTTCACCGAGTAGCCATAGTGACGGATTTAACATCGAGCTATAAGCGTCGCCATCTTTTAAGAAAACGAACGGTAGATAATAGACCCAAGCACGCTTTAAGCGCTGAGACAATGCATCTATAGTGCCAAGCTGCTTAATGCCACTCATTATGAGCGGTTGTGTCTGCTGTTGACTGTGATTAAAAGCGGTAAGCCAATCATCCTCTACCCATACCGAATCTACACTGTCTAAAAACAACCAATATAGGATTACTGATTTTGGTTGATTTACCTTTTGCTGCTCTTCGATAGCCTTCGTATTGCTATGATCTGCTACTTCATAAAGCTGTATAAGCCTATCAGCGTTATTAGGCAGCTCATAACTAACAATATGCTGTTGCTGCGTATACATTTGCCATAGTGCCTGCAAATGATGCTCAAAGCCATATTGATGTAGCTGCTGCGCCAATATCTCTTGGTCTGCGTATAAATGCACTTGCTGACCAAGACTTGCCAGTACGACAGCACTGGTCACCGCCTCAATACTATGACCAATAAGTACACAGACAGCAGATTCTTTTGCCAAATCGCTAAACGAATTGGATTCAGATTGGGGTATATTTTTATCCATAGTCTCGGCGCTCATGAGTATACCTTTAGTCGTTATTAATATAGCAGCGCTCTCAAGAAAGCTGTTTGATGTGTTTTAATAGCTGATTGGTTGAGGTATCGAATGGTGCGTTGCCCTCTTGCTGCATTGCATCATGAACGGACTCTGCCATCTGCTTACCCATCTCAACGCCCCATTGATCAAATGGATTGATATCCCAGATACTGGCCATGACATAAACCTTATGCTCATAAAGCGCGATTAACGCCCCTAAGCTATGCGGAGTAAGTTCATCAATCAGCAAGGTTGTAGAAGGCTGGTTGCCTCGGTAGTATTTATATTTATCAGCATCGCAAGCAATTTGACTATCCGTTTCAGCGATAGCAGCATTACCAAAAGCCAGTACACGGCTTTGAGCCAAACAATTGGCTAAAGACAGTTCATGCTGCTGTTGTAGTGGCGTATTTTTTGCCTCATCACTGTAGCGACGTACACAAGCGATAAAATCACAAGAGACTTGCTGCGTTCCTTGATGTAGCAGCTGATAAAAAGCATGTTGGGCATTGGAACCAATTTCACCCCAAAGAATAGGACAGGTATCATAATCAATACGATCACCATGCTGGGTCACCGATTTACCATTACTTTCCATCTCTAGCTGAGTTAAATAACTGGGTAAATAGCTTAAGCGCCCATCATAAGGCAGCACAGTATGAGCATTTACCTGCAAAAAGGTGCTATTCCAAACTGCGATTAAGCCCAATAATACCGGTAAGTTTTCTGCAAAATCCGCCTGCGCAAAATGCTCATCCATACTATGCGCGCCTGCTAACAGCTCTTTAAACCCAGACATACCGATACGAATAGCTATGGCAAGACCAATCGCTGACCATAAAGAAAAACGACCCCCTACCCATTCCCAAAGCTGCAACTGGTGCTCAGGATGAATACCCCAATCACTCATTTTTTCACTATTGGCGGAGATGCCAATAAAGTGGCGACGCAATACACTGTCTTCAGTGCCCGCACGCAGCTTTGCGGTTGCAAGCAGCCATGATAGTGCCGTTTTGGCATTGGATAAGGTATCAATGGTACCAAAGGATTTAGATGAGATAATAAATAAAGTGGTTTCAGGATTTAGATGTTTTAGCAAATTATCCAGCTGCGTGCCATCCATATTGGAGACGAAATGGACCTCAACACAGGTATCTGCCCACTCATCAAGGGCAGTGGTTGCCATCAGTGGCCCTAAGTCAGAACCCCCTACACCGATATTAACAACATCTGTAATCGCTTTACCTGAAAACCCGCGCCATGTCCCACTGCGTACACGCTCAGATAAGCGTTCAACTTGCCCCAAACTTTGATGGACATCAGCGACTACATCTTGATTATCAAGTTGTAAGTTTGCTGTGGTGGGCAATCGTAGTGCAGTATGCAAAGCGGCACGTTCTTCACTGGTATTCACCATCGCCCCTTGTAGCAAGGACTGAATACGAGCAGACAATTCACAACTATTTGCCAGATTTAATAAACTTTCTAGCACAGTATCATCTAGACATTGCTTGCTGTAGTCCATATACAGCGCCCCACTTTGAGCACTAAAACTTTGGGTACGCGTATTATCTTGTGCAAACAAGGAAGCCAATGACCACGACGAATCAGCGCAGATTTCTAGCTTCTGCCAATATTTAGAATGGCGGGCACTGCTATAGACTTTATTGTCTTTTGTATCGTTCATTAACTACTCTTCATCGGCTAGTTGCTGCTGAGCGAAATATATAAAAGCTTGCATATAAGAGCGCATATCGCCAGCATCATAACTGTTACCACGCATGGTCGTGACATTGACACCATATTCACTGATAAGTGCGTCAATAGCATCTGTTAGCTGAATCTCTCCGCCAACTGAGGCTTGGGTATTCGCCAGATAATCAAAAATATGATGACTAAAGACATAACGACCGACGACAGCGAGTCTTGATGGCGCATCAGAGAGATTTGGCTTTTCTACAAAACCTGCCACTTTAAAACTGACATTCTCATCTGTTTTATCATCTATATCGCCCTCATCCATAAGCGCTTCACTTAATTGAGCGATACCGTATTTGTGCACATCTTTATCGGCCACTTTATCGACCAATATTTGCGAATGGTTATCTTCAGAAAAAGCGTCAATCATAAACGCCAAATTGTCAGCAGACATATCACCATTAAAAGGATCAAGCACCACATCTGGCAGCAGTACTGCAAAATCATGCTTACCAATGATTGGGCGTGCGGCAAGCACCGCATGACCTAAGCCCAATGGCATACCCTGACGTATCATCGATATAGTCACATCATCTGGTAGCCAGTTTAAGCTATCTGCTAGCTCGTTCTTACCTTTAACACGCAATTGATTGTCAAGCTCGGCATTGAGATCAAAGTAATTTTCAATAGCACTTTTTTGTGCATGACCAACCAAGACAATGTGCTTAATACCGGCAGCAATGGCTTCTGCCACCACATAATGGATGGCAGGACGATTACCAAGCGGCAGTAGCTCTTTGGGTACGGATTTAGACAATGGCAACATACGAGTACCAAAGCCTGCAACGGGTATCACCGCGTGAGTAATTTTTTTCATAAGGATTAATACATACTTAATAAGAATGGATAAGGGTCTATTTTCTATAATACTTATATTGAGTTATAACCATTTGGATTCATGCTTTGCCAACGCCATGTATCTTGACACATATCAGTAATAGATAAGCTTGCCTTCCATCCTAATAATTCTTGTGCTTTATCAGCACTAGCATAGCAACTGGCAATATCACCAGCTCGTCGCCCAACGAACTGAAAAGGAATATCTTTAGCTGATACGGCAGAGAAAGCTCTAACTAACTCTAATACAGACGTTCCCTTACCTGATCCTAAATTGATCGGAAGAAAACCTAAGCTTTGCTTTTGCTGCTTTAGATAATTGAGCGCGGCGACATGACCTTGTGCGAGGTCAGTGACATGGATAAAGTCACGTACACCCGTACCATCGACGGTAGCATAGTCATTGCCAAAAATGCTTAATTTATCAAGCTTGCCGACCGCAACTTGTGAGATATATGGCATTAAATTATTTGGAATATCATTGGGATCTTCGCCAATTTGTCCAGATGGGTGCGCGCCAACAGGATTAAAATACCTCAAAGGAATAAGGCTCCAGCTGTTATCTGATAGCGCTAAATCTTCTAGAACATGCTCAACCGTAAGCTTACTCTGTCCATAAGGATTGGTACAGGAACGTGGAGAGTCTTCATTAATGGGCAGAATTTCAGGATCACCATAGACCGTAGCTGATGAAGAAAAGACTAGTTTTTTAACCTCATATTCAGCCATGATTTTAAGTAAGGTAATTGTACCACTCACATTATTATCATAGTACATCAAGGGTTTAGCTACAGATTCGCCAACCGCTTTTAAGCCAGCAAAATGGATCACGCCAAAAAATTGATGCGCTGCAAATACTTGCCTGAGTGAATCAGCATCACGTATGTCGCCTTCGATAAAGTCGATAGGCTGCCCAATAAGGCTAGAAACACGATTTACTGCCTCAAAACTGCTATTGGATAAATTGTCGTATATCACCACCTCGTAGCCTGCTTCATGCAGTGCAATACAAGTATGTGAACCGATATATCCTGCGCCGCCAGTCACTAATATTTTATTTTTATAATTTTCCATATTGATATCCAAAGCAATTTTCAAACAAAAAAAGACACCCCATTGTAGGGGTGCCTTCATTATTTTTCAACGTCATTTGAGTATTAACAGTCAGTTAGCTGCTGATACTACCAACCTGTCACTTCTTTTAGCTTCTCGCCCAATTTTGATGGGTCACGCGTGTAAGCAATACCTGCCGCTTCGAACGCTTTAAATTTATCTTCAGCTGTACCTTGACCACCAGAGATGATAGCGCCGGCATGACCCATACGCTTACCTTCAGGAGCAGTTACACCAGCAATATAGCCAACAACTGGCTTAGTTACATGGTCTTTGATATAAGCGGCTGCTTCTTCTTCAGCAGTACCACCGATTTCACCGATTAAGATAATTGCTTCAGTTTGTGGATCTTCTTGGAACAATTTCAATGCATCAATCTGGTTCATACCAGGGATCGGATCGCCACCGATACCGATACAGGTTGATTGACCAAAACCAAGTTTAGTAGTTTGAGCAACGGCTTCATAAGTCAAAGTACCAGAGCGTGAGATGATACCCACTTTACCTGGCAAATGGATATGACCTGGCATGATGCCGATTTTGCACTGACCTGGGGTGATAACGCCTGGGCAGTTAGGACCGATTAGACGTACATCGCCTGCTGTTTCAAGGTAGCGTTTGGCTTTAAGCATATCAAGCGTTGGTACGCCTTCAGTGATCACAACAATTAGCTTCACACCAGCGTCAATTGCTTCGATGATAGAATCTAGTACAAAAGGGGCTGGTACATAGATAACAGAAGCATCTGCTTGAGTAGCTGCCATTGCTTCAGACATGGTGTTGAATACTGGCAAACCTAGGTGCGTTTGACCGCCTTTACCAGGGGTTACGCCGCCAACAACTTTTGTACCATATTCGATGGCTTGTTCTGAGTGGAACGTACCATTTTTACCGGTAAAACCTTGCACCAATACTTTGGTGTCTTTATCAATTAATACACTCATTATCTTATCCTTGTATGCGGTTGTCTGGTAGGCGCTTGCCTATCCTGCCACGTTAAATGTTAACGTCGGTAGAATAACAGCAAACGCCTTATACTCTTGAGCAATTAAGCTTTAACAGCGTCAACAATTTTTTGAGCGGCGTCTGATAAACCTTGAGCTGAGATCAATTTCAGACCAGATTCTTCTAGAATTTGTGCGCCAAGCTCAGCATTGTTACCCTCTAAACGGACAACAACTGGTACTTTGACGTCAACTTCTTTGATCGCAGCGATAATAGCTTCTGCAATCATGTCACAACGTACGATACCACCGAAGATGTTGATCAGAACACCTTCAACGCTGCTGTCTTCAAGAATAATCTTGAATGCTTCAACAACGCGATCTTTAGTTGCACCGCCGCCAACGTCCAAGAAGTTAGCAGGCTTGCCGCCGTACAATTTGATGATGTCCATCGTAGCCATTGCAAGACCGGCACCGTTTACCATACAACCGATATTGCCTTCTAGGGCAACATAGTTTAGATCAAACTCAGCCGCTTTAAGCTCACGCTCATTTTCTTGTGATTTGTCTTGTAGCGCAGCAATCTTAGGCAAACGATATAAAGCGTTTGAGTCAATACCAATTTTGCCATCAACACAAACGATCTCGCCATTTTCGCGAACCGCTAATGGGTTGATTTCAAGTAAATCAATGTCGTTTTCAACGAATGCTTGATAAGCACCACTCATTAATTTAACAAATTGATTGATTTGCTTGCCTTCAAGACCCAATTTAAACGCGACTTCACGCGCTTGGAATGGCAATAAACCAACCAATGGATCAATATTTACTTTAAAGATTTTTTCAGGGGTTTCTTCTGCAACTTTCTCAATCTCAACACCGCCTTCCGTTGATGCCATAAACGTCACGCGACGTGAAGAGCGATCAACAACAGCACCAAGATATAGCTCGGTTTGTACTGGATACATATCTTCTGCAACCAATACGAAGTTAACTGGTTGACCAGCAGCATCGGTTTGATACGTTACAAGGTTTTTACCGATAAGCTCATCAGTCACTTGCTTTGCTTCTTCACGAGTCTTAACCAGTTTCACACCGCCCGCTTTACCGCGACCACCAGCATGAACCTGCGCTTTGATGACTGCGATATCAGTTGGAGTTTTGTCAAAAGCTGCTGCTGCTTCGTCGCCACTGTAAGCAATGATGCCTTCTTGAATTGGCAAGCCATAGCTTTTCAATAGCTCTTTTGCTTGATACTCATGTAAATTCATTGATTGAATCCTTTATTTTTACCATTAATAAAAAATGAAAACTCATACATCGTAGAATGCTCTACTGTATGTTAGACCAACTCATCATTCAAAATAGTCATTCAAAATAGCTATTCGAACAATGCGATGGTCATGTCATCATCTAATAACCATTTAAGACACTTAACATATCTTTATACAAATATTTTTAGCCATTAAAATTATTTACGTTTTTTACGCTGAATCGCGTGAATCGCACGACCATCCGCAGACAATGCTGCTTCATGGACGGCTTCAGAGATCGTTGGATGCGCAAACGTCATCAACTGCAAATCTTCGATGCTTGATACAAATTCCATCGCAATCATACCTTGATGGACGATATCGCCTGCACCAGCAGAAATCGCATGCATGCCTAATAAACGATCTGTTTTGGCATCAGCAACGACTTTGATAGAACCTTGAGCTTCACTTTGAGCAAGAGCGCGACCGTTTGCAGCTAGGTTAAATGAACCTGTTTTGACTTCATAACCGGCAGCTTCTGCTTCTTGCTCTGTCAAACCAACCCATGCGATTTCTGGATGCGTATAGATGACGTTGATAATAGTGTCATAGTTAACTTGAGCTTTTTCGCCATGAATACGCTCAACAGCCATCATGCCTTCTTCCATGGCTTTATGCGCAAGCATAGGACCGCGTACCAAATCACCGATAGCATAAACGCCATCAAGATTGGTTTTGCACTGATCATTGACATCAATCAAACCGCGTTCGGTCAATTGAATACCACTGTCTTCGCCAAGTAGTTTCTCAGAATAAGCGCGACGACCGACACAAACGATCAGCTTATCAAAGCTCTCTTCACTAGATTCGCCTTTGGTTTCGCTAGTAACGATGACTTGATCACCTTTCACTTCAGCATTGGTCACTTTGGTATCGACACGGATATCAAGACCTTGCTTTTTCAGCATTTTGCCCGCTTCTTTAGCGATGTCTTTGTCAGCAGCAGCCAAGAAGCTAGGTAGTGCTTCATATACCACAACTTCTGCACCTAGACGACGCCATACTGAACCAAGCTCAAGACCAATTACGCCAGCACCGATTACGCCTAAACGCTTAGGTACAGCAGTGAAGTCAAGCGCGCCAGTAGAGTCAACGATACGATCGCCGTCAGTTTTGGCAACTGGAATATCAATCGGCACTGAACCAGCTGCAAGAATGACGTTTTTAGCAGTAATCGTGGTTTCTACTTCATCAGTAAGGGCGGTAAATTTAACTTTTTTATCAGCACCTTTACCATCTTCTAATGTGCCCCAGCCTTGTAGCCAGTCAACCCCATTACCTTTCAATAACGCAGCAACACCGCCAGTTAACTGCTTAACGATGCCTTCTTTACGAGCAATCATTTGCTCGATATCGATAGCAACATCACCAGTAGTAATACCATGCTCATTAAGGTCGTGCTTAGTCGCTTCATAGCGATGTGAGCTATCAAGCAATGCTTTTGATGGGATACAACCGACGTTTAAGCAAGTACCGCCAAGTGCAGGCTCGCCTTTATAGACACGTTTTTCGATACAAGCGACGCTCATGCCAAGCTGTCCTGCACGGATTGCTGCTTCATAACCACCAGGTCCGCCGCCGATGACGACTAAATCATAACTGTCTTTCATAATACGTTCCTATTTTAATTTTAGTTTAATGTTAGGTATCATATAAACCAATTTTATCTCGTTAGTAAACCATCGACTTATCTGTTCGATAACCAATACGATATCTAAATGCTAGATAATAGATGCGTTTAAAAAGACGATAAAGATAGTTGCTGAGTATGCTTAGCTCATTGCTCATAAGATAGAACTGAAAAAGCTAAAAGGCATTAAAAGATAATCTATACAAAGCTAAAAAGCTTGTATCAGTCATGACTGATACAAGCCTAAAAACTTAAAGATCTAAAAGTAACATAGTAGGGTCTTCAACCAATTCTTTCAGTGTTACCAAGAATTGTACCGCTTCTTTACCATCAATCATACGATGGTCATAAGACAGTGCAAGATACATCATTGGCAAGATTTTAACTTCACCATTAACCGCCATAGGACGGTCATTGATCGCATGCATACCCAAGATAGCGGTTTGTGGTGGATTCAAGATAGGTGTTGACATCAATGAACCAAATACGCCACCGTTTGAAATCGTAAAAGTACCGCCAATCATGTCATCTAGACCAAGTTTGCCTTCTTGTGCTTTACCACCAAACTCACGAATCTTGGCTTCAACATCTGCCATGCTCATACGATCAGTATCACGCAGTACTGGTACGACTAGACCACGGTTAGAAGATACGGCAACACCGATGTCATAGTAACCATGATAAACGATATCATCACCGTCTAATGACGCATTCACAGCTGGATAGCGTTTTAGTGCTTCAGTCGCCGCTTTTACGAATAACGACATAAAGCCTAAACGTGTACCATGACGCTTTTCGAACTGATCTTTATACTTGGTACGCATATCCATCAACGGTTTCATGTTGACTTCGTTAAACGTCGTTAGCATTGCCGTTTCTTGAGAAGCAGCTAGCAGACGATTCGCGATTGTTTTACGTAGACGTGTCATTGGTACGCGTTTTTCAGTACGCTCGCCAACTGCTTCAGCAACAGGACGACCACTATCAGAAGTGATTGAGCTGTCCGCTTTCAACGTTGGGTTTGACATGTCAGTTTTAGTCACACGACCGCCGCGACCACTACCTTCGACGTTTTTAGGATCTACGCCAGACTCTTTGGCTGCTTTACGCACTGCAGGGCTTTGATCTTTATGATCAGATTCAGCAGACGCTTGTACTGGCTCGCCGCCATCTGTTGCTTGCTTAGGTTGTACTGGCGCAGCTGGTTGATCTGGATCAACGGCAGGAGCAGCTTCAGCACTGGCGCTAGCACCAGCTTCAAATTCGGCAATCAGCTCATCAGACAATACGGTGTCATCTACTTGCTTAACGATTCGGGTTACAACACCGTTATCAGGCGCGACCACTTCTAATACAACTTTATCAGTCTCGATTTCAGCTAATAGGTCATCACGGTTTACTTGCTGACCTTCAGTGACATGCCATTCAACGATTGTACCATCGGCAACCGATTCTGGAAAAACGGGGGCTTTAATTTCAGCCATCGATATACTCCTTAGATTTGGATATTACTATTTATAATTAAGTCGTGATAGGCAGTCAGTGCCATTTAAAATGTGATATTTAAATTGTCTTACTGGGTACTGACTGTCATCGCCTGATTCATTGATTACATACAATCTGTTATTTATATAAGCTATTAAATAGACAGCTCATCTACACTGATACCAAGACCACCAGCAATTAAATCTTGTTGTTGCTTAACGTGTAATTTTGCTGATCCTGTCGCAGGCGCTGCACTGGCAGGACGTGCAACTGGCTCCATCACTTTTGCTCTGGTTGGATGCGGTACAACAATGCGGAACATATGCGGTGCTAAGTAATACCAAGCGCCTTGGTTCAACGGCTCCTCTTGCGTCCAAACGATTTCTTTTAAGTTGCTGTATTTTTCAATTTCAGCAATTAAGCGTTTTTCTGGTAAAGGATAGAGCTGCTCAATACGAACGATTGCGACATGATCTAAACCTAAAGCACGGCGCTGCTCAAGCAAGTCATAATAAACTTTACCGCCACATAGCACCATACGAGTCACGTTGTCCGGATTTTGCTGATCCATCTCTGGCAATACTGTTTCAAACTTACCATTTGCCAATTCTTCTAATTGAGAAGTCGCAAGCTTATGACGTAGCAAGCTCTTTGGCGACATCACGATTAAAGGTTTACGAATCGGGCGAACCGCTTGACGACGTAGCGCATGATAAATCTGTGCAGGCGTCGTTGGTGTGATGACTTGCATGTTGTCTTCAGCACATAGCTGCAAGAAGCGCTCAAGACGGGCTGATGAATGCTCAGGACCTTGACCTTCAAAGCCATGCGGCAATAGCATGGTCAAGCCGCAAACACGCTGCCATTTGGTCTCGCCACTCGCGATGAATTGGTCGATAACTACTTGAGCACCGTTAACAAAATCACCGAACTGCGCTTCCCAAACCACCAATGCATTTGGCACCGTGGTCGCATAACCATATTCAAAAGCTAATACCGCTTCTTCTGATAGCAATGAGTTATAAGTGGCAAAGCGTGCTTGATCTTCACTCAGGTGAGCAAGTGGCACATACATGCTGCCATCTTCAATATTATATAGCTCGCTGTGACGATGTGAGAACGTACCACGTCCTACATCTTCACCAGTAATACGTACCAGCACTTTATCGTTATCGACCAGTGATGCGTATGCCAATGTCTCAGCTGCACCCCAGTTCAAAAGCTCTTCGCCAGTTTGCATCGCTAAGCGCTGCTCAACCACTTTTTGTACTTGGCGCTGTAGCTTGTAACCTTCAGGCATTTGTGCCATGCGGCGACCATAGCCTTTTAATACTTCGATGTCGACACTGGTATCCCAATCATCAACCAAATCGTGACCCAAATAAGGTTTCCAATCGACAAATAGCTGCTCGTTAGGCTCGTTTACTAATGAATTAGCAACATATTCACCGCGGTCTAATGATTCACGATACTCATCTTCTAAACGCGTCTCATCTTCTTTACTCAGCAAACCTTCTTCGATTAACTGTTTTGCGTAAATAGTACGAGTCGTTGGTAGCTTTTTGATCACTGCATACATGAGTGGCTGAGTAGCTGAAGGCTCATCCGCCTCATTATGACCATTACGGCGATAGCAGAAAAGATCTATAATGATGTCTTTGTCAAACTCATGACGATAATCTAACGCCAATTGCGCGGCAAATACCACAGACTCAGGATCATCACCGTTGACATGCAAAATTGGCGCATGAACCATTTTTGCCACATCAGTACAGTATTCAGTTGAGCGTGCATCTTCTTGACGGCTGGTGGTAAAACCAACTTGGTTATTAATCACAATATGGATGGTGCCGCCCGTCGTATACGCACGGGTTTGTGACATCTGGAATGTCTCTTGTACCACGCCTTGACCAGCAAACGCCGCATCACCATGAATGACGATTGGCAATACTGAATTGCCCGTCTTATTTTCATGAAGTGGCTGATCATTACGACGTACTTGACGCGCACGTACTGAGCCTTGTAATACTGGCGCAACGATTTCAAGATGTGACGGGTTAAATGCCAACGCTAAATGCGCCTCCCCACCTGGTGTCATCACGTTCGATGAAAAACCATTATGGTATTTAACATCGCCTGAGCCCTTTTCTGGCTGAACTTTGCCATCGAACTCATCAAACAAATCAGCAGGGTTTTTGCCCAAGATATTTACCAATAAGTTTAAACGCCCACGATGCGCCATACCAATGACCATCTCTTTTGTACCATAACCGCCAGCACGTTGAATGATTTCATTGATCGCTGGAATAAAGCTCTCGCCGCCTTCCAGACCAAAACGCTTCACACCCGTATATTTACGAGCAAGATATTTTTCTAAGCCTTCTGCTGCCGTCAAACGCTCAAGAATAGACAAACGTTTTTCTGTATCAAAAGAGATATGACCTAGATTGGTTTCTAGATATTTTTCCATCCAGCGCTTTTCTGTGCTGGTGGTCACATGCATATATTCTGTGCCGATATAACGGCAATAGACGCGCTCCATGATTTCAATGATTTCACGTAACGGTGCTTCATTTTTACCGATATTTAGATCATTAGTCGGAAATACTGTATCAAGATCCGCTTCAGAAAGATTGTGATAAGCAAGAGTCAAATCCTCTACTTCCGCACGTGGATGCAGACTTAATGGATCTAACTGCGCACGGCGATGACCGCGACGACGGTAAGCTGAGATGAGTTGCTGTACACCCATTTGCTTATTGTCACCAACATTGTTGCTATGACTGCTAGCCAAGCTATTGGTATCAGTACTGACCTTATTAGCCGTCTGATTACGGGCTAACAATAAAAACTGGTCTTTAATGGCGTTATGCGGCGCATCATTTGGCGATTTGTATTGTTCAAAATACGTTTGCCAATCGCTGCCAACACTATTAGGATCTTCTAGGTATTGCTCGTAGAGAATATCAATATAATTGGCGTTATCAGCGGCCAATTCTGTTTGATCTACGCTCGCTGCTTCTTTAGTTATACTATTCATAATAATCGTCTATTTGATAGATAAATGAATGGAATCGTGCTTATTGTTGTGAAATTTGTTGTATACAGGCGGCTGAGCTATTGAATAAATAGCTTTTTAACAATGAACAATCAACATAGAACACCATTCAAATTATTTGTGAACGTTCAGTTTTCTTATGTCGCTCGTCGCAAAACATTAATTTATATATAATGCTACAAGTTATAACTAAATTGTTATCTATAGCATTTTTTTAAATTTTTTTGTTCAGCTGGCTCATTTACAAGCCATTTCTGCTGAATAACTTGGCTATTGTAGCTCTGCAATGACTATTTGACAAATGATACACTGCCGTATAGCGTAACATGGCAACAATTGCAGCCATAGTTTGTTTGTTCAATACTAAGTATTTACACAATGAATATCTATTATCACTTTACGCAATTCATAGGTGATTAACTTCCTGCATATTGATACATCACTGCTATGCATCGGTTTTAACCTCAGTATTATATACCTTCTATCATCGTCATTCACCCCTATAATCTTATAATAACCAAGCATTTTTTATGCTTAGCTATTACTACTTATAATTATATAGGCAGATGGAGCAGATAACAGGTTGTCTTACATATAAGCAACGTATTGTTAGTATGGCCTTACTTGTCATCATTATTCTGATGCAAATTCAAATATTGTTCTAAGACGACTTAACAAGCATGGTGACTTTACGCTATTGTTTTGCTTATTTTAACGAATAAAAAACACCACCTTATCTCAGGTGGTGTTTTTTATAGCGCTATTATAAAGCTAATTGAGCTTAAAAGGTATATTAACCTGCTTGATCAAGCAACAAATTACGCAGATGACCGATAGCTTTAGTTGGATTCAAGCCTTTTGGACATACTGATACGCAGTTCATGATACCGCGGCAACGAAATAAGCTGAATGGATCGTCTAAACGAGCCAGACGCGCGCGCGTATCACTGTCACGGCTGTCAGAAACAAAACGATCAGCATGCAGTAGTGCTGATGGTCCTAAGAACTTATCAGGATTCCACCAGAATGATGGGCAGCTGGTTGAACAGCAGGCACATAAAATACATTCATATAAACCATTTAACTTGTCACGTTGCTCAGGTGACTGCAAGCGCTCAGTCGCAGGCGCTGGCTGATCATTAATTAAGAATGGATGTACTTTTTCGTACTGCTCGTAGAATTGGTTCATATCGACGACCAAATCACGAACCACTGGCAAACCTGGTAACGGGCGAACGGTTACTTTTTCTGGCAAAGTATTCATGTTGATCAAACATGCTAGACCATTTTTACCGTTAATATTCATGCCATCAGAGCCACAGATGCCTTCACGGCACGAGCGACGGAAGGTAAGAGTTTCATCTTCCTTCTTTAGGCGTAATAACACGTCAAGCAACATACGATCTGAGTCTAATAGCTCAATCGTATAAGTTTGCATGCGCGGCGCTGCGTCCAGATCAGGATCGTAGCGATAGATTTCGATGGTGCGAGTACCTCGGCTCATAATGCTAAACTCCACACGTCGGTGATGGCGGGCATACAAGGATTGCAACATAGTCGCGCTGGCTATTAATCTGTACTGACAAGAATGATCAAATACTGATTAATAGGGCGCTAGCATGAGCTTGTAGCTGGCGGTCACCTTTTTAATAAATGAATAAAGGATAAAACGTTTATGCTGTCTATACACATCAGGCGCAAGGCGTCTGACTTAGTAGACACGAACCTTTGGCTCGATATAATCAACCGTTAATGGAATTTTACGAACCGGCTTATAGATAATCTTATTGCCTTCAGAATACCATAAGGTATGCTTCATCCAATCATTATCGTTACGACCGTTTGGTGCGTATTCATCATCTTCAGGACGATCATAGTCAGAGACACTGTGCGCGCCGCGGCTTTCATGACGCTGGGCCGCCGATATCATCGTCGCTTTTGCTACTTCGTAAAGATTGCCTACTTCAAAAGCTTCAATACGAGCAGTGTTAAAGACTTGTGATTTATCAGCCAAATGAATCTGATCAATCTTTTCGCCTAGCGCTAGGATTTTTGCAACGCCTTCATCCATCATCGCTTGTGTACGGAATACACTGGCATGCGTTTGCATGGTTGCACGAATCTCATCGGCAACGTCTTGCGCATTGTAGCCTGAAGTTGACTGTTGCAGCTTGTCTAAACGACCGACTGTGTAATCAAGGACGCGAGGATCAAGTGGCTTATAGTTATGATCCGCATGATGGAATTCATCAACGATATGCTTACCTGCAGCGCGACCAAAGACTAATAAATCAAGCAGTGAGTTGGTACCTAAACGGTTGGCACCGTGAACACTGACGCACGCACATTCGCCAATGGCATATAGACCTTTAACCACGTTACCTTTTGCATATAGACCATCTTCATCCGTACCTGCTTCTAGATCCGGTACAATCACTTGACCATGAATCGTAGTTGGAATACCGCCCATCATGTAGTGAATGGTTGGGATAACGGGAATTGGCTCTTTAGTGATATCAACGTTAGCGAAGTTCTTACCAATCTCAAATACTGATGGCAGACGCTTCATGATGGTTTCAACGCCTAAATGGGTCATATCCATTACGATATGGTCAGCATTTGGACCACAACCACGGCCTTCTTTGATTTCTTGGTCCATAGAGCGTGATACTAAATCACGTGGTGCTAAGTCTTTTACGGTTGGGGCATAACGCTCCATAAAGGCTTCGCCATCTTTATTACGTAAGATAGCGCCTTCACCGCGGCAACCTTCGGTTAATAGTACGCCGGCACCATGAACGCCCGTTGGGTGGAACTGCCAGAACTCCATATCTTGTAATGGAATACCTGCGCGAACCGCCATGCCAATACCGTCACCAGTATTGATATAAGCGTTGGTAGATGCGGCAAAGATACGACCTGCGCCGCCTGTCGCTAATACAGTGATTGGCGACTGGAATACCGCAACAGTACCCGTTTCTTGTTCAATAGCGATAACGCCATTGATGTTACCAGCGTCGTCTTTGATCAAATCAAGGGCAATCCACTCGATAAAGAATTCAGTACCTTGCTGTAGGTTTTTTTGATATAGCGTATGCAGTAGTGCGTGACCGGTACGGTCAGCAGCAGCACACGCACGTTGTACGGCTTTTTCGCCATAGTTTGAGGTATGACCACCGAATGGGCGCTGATAAATCGTGCCGTCTTCGTTACGGTCAAACGGCATACCCATGTGCTCAAGCTCATACACCACTTTTGGCGCTTCACGGCACATGTACTCAATAGCGTCTTGGTCACCTAACCAATCTGACCCTTTAACGGTGTCATAAAAGTGAAAGTGCCAGTTATCATTGCTCATATTACCCAAACTTGCACCGATACCGCCTTGAGCAGCAACGGTGTGCGAACGGGTCGGGAATACTTTGGTCAAGACTGCAACCTTCATGCCCGCTTCCGCTAAATGCAATGAAGCACGCATACCTGAGCCGCCGCCACCAACGATGACCGCGTCGTAGTTCAGGGTTTTAATATTACTAATGGTATTATCTTGTCTAGTTGCCATTACGGTTTTCCTAATGCCTGTTAATGCTTAGAAGTAAATAAAAAGGTTGCTCTGTATCTTATTGTGCGTTAACGCTAGCAAGCTTTTGCTGCAACGCTACTGACAATAATCAAAATACAATACAGACAGCCTTCAACCACTTAATTTGCATATCTATCGTTATATTGGGCTTGCTCACTTTTTCACAGCTTTTATCTATTAAATAAGCGTCATTTACCGTATCAGTAATTGTGAATTTAGTGGGCGCCCAACGCTATGATTAGCTATGACTATTTTGGCTACTAACGGATTTCTTATCGTCTGAGCACTTTAAAGTACGTTATTTAAAATAAACGCTTTCAAATAAGCGAATCATCGCCAATGCTGTCAGGTTCGTCCGTTGTTATGGTTAGATATTCAATTTATAAAAATCAGATAAATCAATATCTAAATCTATGATTAATGGTTAAACCGCAACAACACCGAAGCCGTTACCCCAAAAAATCATAATGCCCCAAAATAGGAAAACTAAAATAGCGATAATCATTAATGACTGTAGCACTAAACGTAGACCTGCTGCGCTTGAGCCCAGTTTGCCAGTGGTAATATAGTCAGTAAATACCGTCCACATACCAACCCAAGCATGACCAGCCAACGCCAAAACGGCCAATAAGCTGAACAGACGCATCGGTAAACTGGTCATAAATTCTGACCATTCAACGAAGCTTACATTGCCATGAGTTAAGAAGAAGCCCAGTAATACCACACTGTATACGGCTAAAACCACACCACTGATACGCTGGATAATCCAATCACGTGAACCTGAGCCGGTTAGACCAGTAGCGCTTTTGATTCCTGAATCATTTTTCATTAGAACATCACCCATACAAATGACGCGACAATTAAGATTGCTGCAATTACAAAGCTAATCATAGAAGCGGCACGGCCAGATTTTAGCTCCTCATTCATACCCATATCAGCAAATAAATGCTTGATACCCATCACAAAGTGATAAGCGATGGCGGCGACAAAAATCCACGCCAAAAAGCGAACAAGGACATTGTCAAATATGGCTTCAAAACTCTCAGGCGACGCCAAAGAATTCTGTAATATCCATAACATGACAGGAATAAGTAGAAATAAAATAATGCCAGAGATACGATGCAAGATTGAAGCTATCGCAATCGGTGAGCGATTAACGCTAATCACTTGGCTTAAGGGCAGATCAATAGGTCGGTTGCTTTTCACAGCGGGCATCCTTTTTGCGGTTATACTCCTGTATCTGCTATCAACGCTTGGTACAAATACACTTCTATAAGCGGCGAGCAACACATGAGATGAATAAGGTAAGGAAGGGCTAGCTGACGTTATTTTATTTGCGCTAAATCTGAAAGCATACGAAGATTGACAGGGTCATTATGGGCATTCAACTATCGCTCAATAAACCCTTTCAACAATAAGCTTTCTACATATTAACAGACCACAAAACGAAGCACGGGATAAATCGATTAACTATTCTATTTTTACTGGTTCCCATTAACAAAAAAAAGACAACGCCATGGAGTCATCTCTATGTTATCCTTTTTTGTTAAGGTAAACTTCACTGTAGGCTATTTAAAAATAGAACAGTTAACAAGAATATTCAAGCGATAAGCTCGGTCTTGGTCTACAAAGTGATTATTCAATCGTAACAAAGTATGAGTGGAGCAAAGCCCCTTACCTACTTTATTAGGACAAGTCATCAATTTGCGCAAAGCTAGTGCCAGTTAAATCCCTCTAATTATAAAATGACTGAGCCCTAATTACAAATTTATCCCCTAAATAGTGGTTATTAGAGATTTATTAACAAAAAACTGGCTATTTGCAATATGAATTCATTAGTATTACTCAGGCTTAGTGACCTATAAAGCCAAACGAATGTATCAGCTAATGATGCTCTGTCTGTTTTATAGTAAATATTAGAAGATATCTCAGAAGAGTACTTGTTTAAAACTGTCTCTTTATATCTAGGTTAATAATAATCATTACGCTATGATAAATAAGATGGTTTACAGTCAAATTACCTACTAGACATATTTTGATACAAAGTTTACAACCGATAAGCACTACTAGCGCACGTCTATTGGTGGTCTAGCAAGTAAAAGTCTTTTCAAAACTTAAGTAATAACTGCTAATATAGCCTGCATATTAAATAGGTCACATTCATTTTGGCCATTTGACTATTTATGACGCGAGGGTGTGCGTCACTATTATTTTTGTTCTAACAAGTTAAAACAATGGAGATTAAATTATGGCTGATAATCAAGCCACATTGACCTTAGATGGTAAGGACTACCAACTTCCTATTACTGAAGGTACTTTAGGGCCGTCAGTTATCGAAGTTGCTGCTTTCCAACAAGCTGGCTATTGGACCTATGATCCAGGCTTTATGGCAACTGCTCCTGTCGAATCGAAAATTACCTTCATTGATGGTGGTAAAGGCGAGCTATTGCATCGCGGCTATCCTATTGACCAGTTAGCAAACAATGCAGAATATCTAGAAGTGGCTTATGCACTGATTCATGGTGATCTGCCTAACGCTGAGCAAAAAGCCGATTTCTTTGAAAAAATTCGTAAGCATACTGGTGTTCATGATCAATTGCGTAAGTTCTTTGAAGGCTTCCGTCGTGACGCCCATCCAATGGCAATTATGGTTGGTGTCGTTGGTGCCTTATCTGCGTTTTATCATGAAGATTTAGACATCAGCAATGAAGAACATCGTGAAATTACCGCGATTCGTCTCATCGCTAAAATGCCGACACTTGCGGCAATGAGTTATAAATACTCACAAGGCGAACCGTTCATGTATCCACGTAATGATTTCAATTATGCGGAAAACTTCTTATACATGATGTTTGCCACGCCTGCTGATGTTGATTACCAAACCAATGACGTCATCACTCGCGCCATGGACAAAATCTTTACTTTGCATGCTGACCACGAGCAAAACGCGTCAACGTCTACGGTACGTCTAGCTGGTTCTACTGGCGCTAACCCTTATGCGTGTATCGCTGCTGGTATCGCCGCCCTTTGGGGACCATCACATGGCGGCGCGAACGAAGCCGTGCTTGAGATGTTAGATGAGATCGGTTCAGTTGAAAATGTGCCTGAATTCATGGAAAAAGTGAAAAGCCGTGAAGTGAAACTGATGGGCTTTGGTCATCGCGTTTATAAAAACTTTGATCCACGCGCACAAGTAATGAAAGAAACTTGTGACGAAGTACTAGGCGCATTGGGTATCAATGATCCTAAGCTTGAGCTTGCTATGGCACTTGAGAAAATCGCTTTAGAAGACCCGTTCTTCGTTGAGCGTAATTTGTATCCAAACGTTGATTTTTACTCGGGTATTATCCTTAAAGCCATCGGTATCCCAACGTCAATGTTTACCGTTATCTTTTCACTAGCTCGTACTTCTGGTTGGATCAGCCATTGGTTAGAGATGCACAGCGCACCGTTCAAAATCGGTCGCCCACGTCAGTTATACACTGGTGAAACGCAGCGCGATTTCGTTAAAGTTGAAGATCGTAAATAGTAATTAAGCATTTGTAAAAATAAACAGTCATAAAAAATCTCGCCATGTGCGAGATTTTTTTATGGCTAAATTTAACGGATTACTTAAATTCTTTTAGCGTTTGCTCATATTTAGCGATTTGTTCATCATAACCTTCAATCGTTTCATTGAATTTCGCCATTAGCATCTCAAATTCTTGTTGTTGGGTTTGTTTCATTTTTTGCATATCTAGTACTTGCTGGGCTTCTATCTGCTCCCAAACTTGATGCTGAATAATTAAACGTGCCAATGCAGGGCTTTTAGCACTGACTCTGCCAGCAATTTCTGCATCTTCAAAAAGCTGTGGTACTAAGGTTGCGATATTAATCAAAGTATCCGTATCCTGCGCATTCAGTGGCGTGGTCACTGGCTGATAAAGCGCTTCCATTGCTTGCTCATAGCGTTCTATAATCTGCTTTTCAGTTAATATCACAGGTTTACGTGGCTCTAAGCTAATACGCTTTAACACCGTTAAATCGCGCTCACCAACTTCGGTACTGGTGTTAATTTCATCGTTTGTGTCAGTATCTGTCCCAGAGTTGCCATTTTCTGCATCCTTTACAGCTGCTACCGGATCTTGTGTTAGTTGTGGCGTAGCATCTATAGCTCCTTGATCGCTGTTAACTGGCTGATCATTGCCAGTTGCAACAGTAGGCTTATCGACTAATAAAGCGTTTTCACTGTCTGCGATATCAGCAGCTTGTAGCGACTCGTACTCTGCTTGCAGACGCCCCTGCAATGCCTGAAACTGGGTAACATATAAAGGTTGGAACTGCTCAATACGTGCGGCAGCAGAATCACTTTGCGCCATCGGTTGGCTGTCTTCTTCACTTGTTTGCTCACTGGTTTGGGGCTTATCCGCTACATTTTCTTCTGCTGCTTGCTGCTGACATCCGCTTAACAATAAGACACCAGTCAATGCCGCCGCCAGTAGGGCATTTGAGTGCTGTGGACACTCAATACCTTTATTGGTAAGGTTACCATAAACACCATTATCATGTTTTACTAGCCAAAATTTAAACATCTGAATTTATTTCCTGTGTTAAAAACAAAAATATCACATAGCTATATAGAGGTTAAGAATCAGTCGCGGCATGGTCTACTAGGCTCAAGATTAGTCGCAATTAAACCACTAAAAATGGAATACAGCCTGCAAGATCTTGACAGTATTGTCCGCGCTGACGACGAACAAAATAGTCTTGTACCATGCGTGCCTGCTGCTCGATACCATATTTAAAAAAAGGCTTACCCACTTTTAGCACATAATTATAGCGACGATCGATAATAGCACCGCGTACCACCTTCAAGCCTTGTTGCAGCTGCCACACATGTGTCAACTCATGTATCAGCCAACCTTGTTTGCCCAATGGCGCTTGGCTGAAATCATCTATCCAATCTGATGCATGAAAATAAATATGACCATTAGGACTCACAGCGTAATGTTTGAGTACCCACCATGCTGTTTTCAGCTGAACGTCATCAAGTCTGAGGCTGTCACCAAAAACCGAACGTGCAAGAGTAATTTCACCTTCAGTAAGAGACCGCGCTTGTTGTTTAGCAGTTACTAAGTTAGCAGATGCTGAACTACGATTTAATAGACGCTTAAAAATCGACTGCAACATGACTACTATCATCCTTTATCTGTGATCTATCATTTTCGTAAAGTTAGTTAACACCTTAATAGGGATAATATAGATATAAATAAAGCGTTAAAGACATAAGCTGTACATTTAGCTGACTTTTATTAACGTGAATCTGCGTTAGCCTAGCTTTTATAATAATGTTAAAAACATCATGAATTATTACCTTATTTATGACTTATTGCTTAATCGCAATAAGGACAGCATTATAAAGACAAATATCAAAAACAGTAATTTGACTTTGAATACTATGGATAACTGTTTAATCTTACAATAAAAAGCTTTGAATCACAGAAGCTATAGAGAATTTTATGCCACCTAATTTTCATGCTGATACACCCCTCGCCCAGCGTATGCGCCCGACCACGCTTGATGCCATTATTGGTCAAGAGCACTTGTTAGCAGTAGGTGCTCCGCTAAGGCGCTTGGTAGAGCAAGGACACCTACCGTCTATTATTTTGCATGGAGAAGCAGGCATTGGCAAGACAACCATCGCTATGCTTTTGGCGGATGCCGTTGAACGACCTTTCCATGCACTATCTGCTTTAAATACTGGGGTTAAGCAGTTACGCGAGGTATTAGACAGTAAGGATTCATTGAGTTTTGAGTCGCCGGTGGTCTTTATTGATGAGATTCATCGGTTTAATAAAGCTCAGCAAGATGCGCTACTTGGTGCAGTAGAGTCTGGCGATATCACCTTGATTGGCGCGACCACTGAAAATCCTTCCTTTAGTGTCAATAATGCCCTCTTGTCTCGTTGCCAAGTGTATCGCCTAGAGCCATTGACGCCTGAGCAAATCAGTGCGGTATTACAGCGGGCGCTTTTAGAAGATAATATACTGAAAAACCTATCGGTCGATTTGCAGGCGCAAGATACGATTAGCCAGTTGGCACATGGTGATGCACGAAAAGCCCTTAATTTATTAGAGCTGGCGATTCAAACGGCTGATACCAAGCAATCACCGCTCATTATCGACGATGCCTTAGTCGCTCGTGTCGCCCAGACTGCACTCGTACGCTATGATAAAGATGGTGAGCAGCATTATGATATGGTCTCAGCCATGATAAAGTCAGTGCGCGGCTCAGATCCTGACGCGGCACTATATTGGATGGCACGGATGCTGGTGGGCGGTGAGCCTGCCGACTTCATCGCGCGGCGTTTGGTAATTTTAGCCAGTGAAGATATCGGTAACGCCAACCCTAATGCCCTACTCCTTGCTGATGCGGCATTGCGCAGCGTGCAATCCATCGGCATGCCAGAATCACGTATTATCTTGGGGCAAGTGGTGGTCTATCTGGCAACCAGTGCCAAAAGTAATAGTACTTACAACGCTATCAATGCTGCGATGAGCTTGGCAGAAAAAGACGCCTCACCTGTGCCGCTACACCTACGTAATGGCGTGACCAAATTAATGCGCAATCAAGGCTATGGACAAGATTATATCTATCCCCACAATTATCCCAATCATTATTATGCGCAAAGTTATTTACCAGACAATTTAATCGGTACGCGCTTTTATGAATTTGCGGACAATCAGCGTGAGCAGCATAGCAAGCAGTTTATCGATTGGCTGAAAGACCAAGCGGCGAGTAATGACTAATCACTCAAAATATGACTGATTATATGCGGCGATCTATCAATTGTCGTTACCATTAGTGATACTAATCACGATTTTAGATAGACTGGCCTATATAGTTTCAAGATGAGGCAGCACAGTGGGATGAAAAGCGTTAAAATGTCCTCATAATGATGTGTAAGCAATGATTAGATAACGTCTACAGTTGATAAATTTGATCCAGCGCGTTTTGCTTAGCCACAACAGCGCTTTGTCGCATCTACTGCTACAATAGGCAGACAACGCTTTATATCCCATATTGACACCTATTTATATAATAAAATATTGAGATCTACTATGAGTTTAAATACGATTCCTGAGATTATCGAAGACATTCGTGCAGGTAAAATGGTCATCTTGATGGATGATGAAGACCGCGAAAACGAAGGCGATATTATCATGGCAGCGACCCATGTTCGCCCTGATGATATCAACTTTATGATTACTCATGCGCGTGGCTTAGTGTGTTTGACCTTATCACAAGCACGTTGTCAGCAATTGGCGCTGCCACTCATGTCTGATCGTAATGAGGCAAAATTTAGTACCAACTTTACCGTTTCTATTGAAGCGGCTGAAGGCGTGACTACCGGCATCTCAGCCGCTGACCGCGCGCGTACCATTCAAGCAGCCGTCTCCTCTTCTGCAAAACCAGAAGATATCGTTCAGCCTGGCCATATTTTTCCAATCATGGCACAAAATGGCGGCGTCTTGCACCGCGCCGGACATACCGAAGCCGGTTGTGATTTGGCACGTCTTGCCGGACTTGAGCCAGCAGCGGTCATTGTCGAGATTATCAATGCCGATGGCACCATGGCGCGCCGTGATGACCTTGAAGTATTTGCAAAGGAACATGATCTAAAAATCGGTACGATTGCTGATTTGATTAACTACCGTATTGCCAACGAGCAGACTGTTGAAGAAATTGCATCGCACCCATTTGAAACAGAATACGGCACCTTTACCTTACATCGTTTCCGTGAGTTCGGTGCGACTGAAACCCATTTAGCGTTGGTAAAAGGCGATGTGAGCCAAGGTATTAGCACCGTTCGCGTACATGGTTTTCATCCATTACGCGATTTATTTGCTGCCAAAAACGATACTACTGGTCGTAGCGGCTGGAGCGTGCGCTCAGCATTAGAAGAGATCAATGCATCAGAGCGTGGTGTCTTGGTTTGGATTGGCAACCATGAACCGACTGACTTGGGTGATGCCTTGGATAAGGCGGCATTGAATGAATCTTTATCGACCATCACACAGCAACCGTATCGCAGCATTGGGGTTGGCGCGCAGATACTGCGTCATTTAGGGGTGCGTGATATGCGCCTTTTGTCCTCACCGATGAAGTTTTACGCTTTGTCAGGTTTTGATTTGAACGTGGTTGATTTTGTCCATGCGCCAAAGCAAGATTAATACGCTTCATTAAAAGTGAAAAATTATTGTCAATAAAAGGGGCGCATCAGCTTAGGTTGATGCGCCCCTTTTATTGTTCGTTCAAAGTTTAATCAAAAAACGCCATACTTAGATTTGTGGGATATGACCGAACGTCGCTTCTAGTGCTAGCAGTCGTTCACGCTCTTCATCAGTCCATGGCTTTTTATCTTGACCGTTGCTATCTAAGCGCACCACCACTGCCTCAGCGGTCGCAACGATGGCAGCTTGTGCCGTACTATAATAGCTGTACTCTATCACAATGCTGGTCGTGCCCAAGCGCTGGCAACGCACGCCTAATAACAAGGTATCAGGATAAATCACTGGGCGTAAATACTGGCAGCTTGATTGTGCCAATACCGTGACCATATTACTATCAAACATGCCAAGCGCCTGCAAATAGCCAATACGGGCTGACTCAGCATAACGATAGTACACCACATTATTTAGGTGATTGAAAGCATCCATCTCACCCCAATGAATCGGCTGCTGATGAATAATAGGATAATGCGAAAGCTCGTCAGGCAGATGATTGTCCAAATTATTAACGATAGATGTTTTATTAAAAAGTTCCATAATTGCCTGTCTCTTATTTTTATTGTTCTTTAAAACGATATAGTCAATCCACTTTAAAAAGGGCACAGCACTACTGGGGTTAATGATTCGCAGCCTCTGTCTGCGTAGGCACAGCAAGCAAGAAAAATTAACCCCAGTAATGCCTTATAACATTTCTTTTATTTAGGACCGACTATAGTATAGATCAGCAAACCATTAACGTTGCTGCTTATTCAAAATCTGCGAGGTTAATAATGGCGACGTTCTTGGCGCATTGACAATCAATCGATCCAGACCTTCTATCACCTCTGTCATATTTTTAGGAGAGGATTTGGTCTGTAAGTTATTTTGGTCGGACTGTTTTTTGTTGTCAATAGAGGTCTGTGCTTCTACTTTTTTAGGCATCAGCGTTTGCAGCTGCTTACGGGCTTGATTTAAATACATGACTAACTGATCACGATCATGCATGTTACTGGCTTGACTGGCTAGATTTAAGGTCATGATGGCTTCATGAATCGTCAGTTGCCGACGCGTTAAACGGCTATTGTCAGCAGATTGACTCAGCACTGCATTTTTCTGTGGTGTACTTTTAAGATTGCTACCATTGTTAATAACACGCTCATGGCGATATAAAAAGTCTTGAATATTTTGAATGGCAAGGTTTTGCAGCTGCCAAGAGCTTGGCTGAGCGCTTCTCGCCTGCAATCGCTCAATATCTTTGACCAAACTTTGCTTAATAACGACTGTCAGCGCAGGCGCAATCTCATTACTTTTTTGCGAAAGCTGCCAATGCAGGCCTTGTAATAAATCAATCGCCGCACTGCCATTACTGTCGGCCAACAATCTATCGGCGGCTTGTATCTGAATACGCAATAAATCTAGCTGATTTTGAGCTTGGCTACTGACCGCTGCACTAGTCGCTGGCAGCGTTTGTTGACTCATCGCAAATAGGCGGTCGTCCATCTCATTTAAACGGCTGACAACTTGCTCATTACTTTGCAAGCGTTCATTGACGGTATGCTGAAAACGCTGCTGACTGATATATAGCCACAATAAGACGCCTATCAACAATAAAATAACCACCCATTGCAAGCGTAACAAGAACATATTTGCTTGTCGGCGCTGCTGAAGAGCAGAGGGATCTTTCGATAACGATTCAGAGTTCATTGGCATAAGGCCACACCGTTCATGATTGATAAGGTTAAGCACAGTCATCTGAGCAAATAAAGTAAGCAAAATTTCTAGCAAGAGCACGTTACTCTAAACGGCTCTCTTTTCTCTTAAACTGACTATACTTTAAATATTATCAGCCCGTTGTATTAATAGCAGTAAGAATGGTTTCTGGCGCCAGATCCTCCACGCGCCAATAACTTAGCTGCTTTTTTGCGACCATATTGGCTAAGCGCTCGCCCAATACCACATAAGCAAAGTCTGATAGTTTAAGCGGCGCATTGGCTGACATCGCTTGGTTTTCTGCTGCTAAATTTATTGTTTTGGTAGCCTGAACGATACTTTCCCAATGCTCAAATGCTGTGCCACTACTCACAATGACGATAGGTTTCGACTGCTGTGACACGGTTATGCCAATTGTCGCGTTTTTATTATTGAAGTCTTGTCGCCATTGCTGATACTGCGCCATGGCATTGATAGGCATTTTGCGCTCGTACCAAGCAACACTATCGATATGGACACCGCGCGCTTGCAAAGTATCGACCAATAATCGTCGTCCACCAAGACCCCGCCACACAAGCAGCTTATCCCCCGCCTGCAGGCTGTCAATCGCAGGCATCGCTAGCATACCTTCGTTATTAGCAATAGCAGGCTGCAGCACTTGATAGCTGGCAGATGGCAACTTTGCCTCATTTAATACCGCAGCAGTCGCTTCTCCAACCGCAATCAGATGGCTTGGCGCTGCTAAAAGCCTAGAGCTACCTTCTGTACCCTTTGCTTCTTTATCAGTTGCGCTATTAGCTTGGCGCTCACGCTCAAGCAACTGCCATATAGCCAAACCTGAGGCTGCCGCTGTCGGGCTAACGATGACCAATGCTTGATACTCGCCTGCTAGCCACTGGCGCATCAGTATCATATCACTATCAGTGGTCAAACGCGGTTGCAGTGTCAACATCGGCATATCAACAACCGACATACCTGCCGCTTGTAAATGTCGCGTCAGTGGGGCGGCACGCTCGACTGGGCGCGTATTGATGACGATCTGCGGCAGCAATAATGGCGTATTAATTGGTTGATTTGAATCCGTGGACTTAGATGATGACCAAGACATAAATATACCGTGAAAAAAGCAAATAGAGTTAGCACCATCATAGAGTCATCTAAACCATGATAACTCTATGACTGAGTTGATAATGATGATCCAGTGTTATACAGACTAGCTATTACTCAGGATGATAGATCGCTGATAGAATCTCACCAGCACCAGCTTGCAATAACATCTCAGCAACTTCGATACCCAACTGGTTTGCTTGGGCTTCTTGCTCAGCTTGACTGCCTGTTAACGTCTGGCGCTTGTCCACCTTAAGCAGCTCGCTACCATCTTCTTGACCAACGCGACCGCGCAGCCATAAGGTATCGCCAGCATCGTTGTTACCATTGTCATTATCATTGCTATCATTATCAGCAGCCAATGCATCTGCCTTTTGTAATACAGCATAAGCGGCGATAGGTACTTGGCAACCGCCCTGCAGATGACGATTTAATGCGCGCTCAGCGATTAAGCGGATACGGGCTTTGTCGTCATTGAGTGGTGCCAATAATTTTAATACGTCGGCATCATCTTCACGACATTCAATCGCTAATGCGCCTTGCCCAACCGCTGGCAAGCAAATATTGATATCTAACTCACTACGAATACGTGCATCAAGCTCAATGCGCTTTAGACCACTAGTCGCCAAAATAATCGCATCATACTCGCCCGCATCTAACTTGCTTAGTCGCGTGCCGACATTGCCGCGGAGGGTTTTAATTTGCAAATCGGGACGATAAGCTTTGATTTGACACTGACGACGCAAACTTGCAGTACCGACTACCGCCCCTTGTGGCAACTCATCGATACTATGATAAGTATTCGATACAAAAGCGTCGGTTGGTGAAGCACGTTTGCAATAAACGCCTAGCGTCAACCCTTCTGGTAAATCCATGGGCACGTCTTTGAGTGAGTGCACCGCGATATCTGCTTGCTTGTCATACAGTGCTTGCTCAAGCTCTTTAACAAATAAACCTTTCCCGCCAATTTTAGCCAGTGGCGTATCCAAAATTTTGTCACCTTTAGTGACGATTTTTAGCAGATTAATTGTCATCTCAGGATACAAAGCTAGTAATCGATTACGAATATGCTCAGCTTGCCATAATGCCAGTGGGCTCTGGCGCGTAGCGATATTTAAGGTAGTCAAAGCAGGTTGCTGCATGGTGCTCATAAAAGGCCTCAATAATTTTAATACTAAACGGTCATTGCTCGACGATAATGTGAGTTTTTCGCCCAAGATGGGGCATAAAAATGGTTTATAACGATAATAATGCAAAAAAAATACCCCTATTTAAGCATAAATAAGGGTTTGATGATATGGCGTGATTACTTTAGGAGACAAAGTGAGGCATGCTTAGATGTTTTGAATCTTTTCGCGCAGCCCTGGTAAATGGCGGCGGCTCACTGCCAAAGTCTCATCAATTCCTTTAAAATGTAACTGATATTGGCCGGCATCTAAAGTTTCTAAAAAATCTAAATATTTGATATTGATGATAGCGTTACGATGCACCCGGAACAGCTTGTCTTCAAACTCTTGCTCAAGCTCTTTTAAGGTGTCATCAATGAGCACGATGCCATCCTTGTGCCGTACTTTGACGTACTTCTGATCTGCCGTAAAATAGTAGATATCTTTGAGTTTTATCAGCTCAACACCGCGATGGGTACGCGCTGCAATATGTTCGCGCACTGGACGAGACGTTGGACTTTCAAGTTTACGAATCTCATTGAGCTGCGCCGCATTGAGATTGGTGGCTTTTTCTAGGGCTTCGAGCAACTCATCTTTATTGGCAGGCTTTAGCAAGTAACCAATGGCATTGGCTTTCAAAGCGGCAATGGCATAATGATCATAGGCCGTCACAAAGATGATTGCGGGCGGATGTTGCAGCTTAGCAAGCTCTTGCGCACACTGTACGCCATCCATCTCAGGCATACGAATATCTAGCAATATGATGTCTGGCTGCTGAGATTTTACGGCACTAATGGCTTCGATACCCGTCTTTGCTTGGGCAACCACCTCATGACCTGACTCTTTAACAATCCTAACCAAACGTTCACGAGCTAATGGTTCATCATCACAAACTACGATCCGCATGCAAGCTCCTTTCAAGGGCATACTTTGAACATATATTTAAAAATATCAATAATATATTAGCACTTATAACCTATCATCTAGTATAGGGAAATAATGGTTTTTGATAATAGATTTACCTTAATCAGACTTATTATCCGTCCATACTATTCGTGCGATATAATAAATGCTGCAATAAATATGCCACGGTTAAAAAAGCTATAAGCTAACGTCCTGTAGCGGATAATCGATAGTGGTCATAATCTGTTTGCTTGTCACCCTACTTTGGATATCTGCACTCTGACCAAAATACGCTTGTAAGCGCTGCGCTTGAATATGAAAATCCATATGTTGGCGCAAATCATGATGGATCATTAAACTATTTTTAGGTAATTGCACGTTAATGGTGATTGCCACACGGTGCTGTAGCCACGTGACATGAATATCGATATATACAGTTTCAGTGCTCCTCTCAACCACATTCAGCAGCATTTTTTCAATCACGCTCTGTAAACTCAAAGCGGTGATGACCATGTCATACATGGTATTTTCATCAGGCAGCTGCCAACTTACTACCAACTTGTCTGCCAATCGAATCGCCTCAATGGCCAAATAATGCTCACAAAGTGCCACCTCTTCTGCAAAACTGATCTCGCGCGCGCCATTAAAGCTGGCACGAAATAATACTGAAACGTGTTGTAATAAATCGGCAGCGCGAGAAGGATTGGTCTCAATCAGTGACATCAAGGTATTGATGGTATTAAAAAAGAAATGCGGTGCCAGACGCGCTTTTAATACATCATTTTGGGCGGCAAGCTTTTTTTCAAAAGATTGCTTCAACGCCATCATCTCACGATAACGACGTAAAAAGATCAGCAATCCCGTAATAGTAAATCCTGCAATAATTAAAGTATTAAAGATAACGGTTGAAATAAAAGCAGTGAGAGTAAAGGTAAAGGCGCCTGTATTGATCATCAATAACAGAACCAATATCAACGTGATAATGGCACTGATAGTAATGATGAACAGAACATATAAGCTCACCTTCAATGTACGCATACGTTTAAAAACAGGGCGTAGATAGTCAATGAGATAAAAGGAAGGCAGTAGTGTTAAGGTGGTTTGGATAAATCTTGCCGTCATTTTTATGGCAAATTGTGTTTCATTGACAACGCTATGACGATCGACAATCGCTAAAAAAAGCGACCAAAAAAAGATTGCCAGCAGCCATTGCCAAGGTTTCATGATTTCCATGAGCTTGGGTATAAAAAACTCTAAGCGCTCCGCTAGTAAGGCAACCTCATCATTTGCTATACTTGAGTTCTTATTCTCTTGACTTGTCTTAGACTGATATGAACGCCAATTCTTCAAACCTTAGTAATCCTGATTCAAATAAAAATTCATCTGCTTCTGAGTTTAGCACAGATGCTTCAATAACAAACGCTGCCGCACAGAACAGCCCTACTACTAGTAGTCAGGGTCAGCAGATGTGGGGAGGACGCTTTAGTGAAGCGACCGACAGCTTTGTGGCAGCCTTTACCGCATCGGTTGGTTTTGACCAGCGCTTTGCCCGCCACGATATTCAAGGCTCAATTGCCCATGCGACCATGCTCAGAGAATGCGGTATCTTGGAAGCTGATGACGTTGCAACGATCATTGATGGATTGCATCAAGTGCTACGCGAAATCGAAGCCGGTGAGTTTAATTGGTCGATTGCGTTAGAGGACGTGCATATGAACGTCGAATCGCGCCTGACCGATATCGTCGGCGCGGTAGGCAAAAAGCTGCATACCGGTCGCAGCCGTAATGACCAAGTGGCGACTGATATTCGTCTTTGGTTACGCGAAGAGACTGATAATATCATTGCGCTATTGGTGCGCTTGCAAAGTGGCTTGCTAGATTTGGCTGAGCAACATACTGATACCATCATGCCAGGCTTCACCCATTTGCAAACCGCGCAGCCGGTCAGCTTTGGTCATCATGTCATGGCATGGTTTGAGATGCTATACCGTGATACCGAGCGCCTAGTCGATGCCCGTCGTCGCATTAACCAAATGCCGCTTGGTAGCGCGGCACTTGCTGGTACGACTTTTCCAATTGACCGTACCATTACCGCTGAGCTATTAGGTTTCGAAGGTATTTGCCAAAACTCGCTAGATGCCGTATCAGATCGTGATTTTGCCATCGAGTTTACTTCGGCAGCATCTATTTTAATGATGCATATGTCACGCATGAGCGAAGAGATTATTCTTTGGATGTCAGCACAATTTAACTTTGTGCAGATTCCTGACCGCTTTTGTACCGGCTCATCTATCATGCCGCAAAAGAAAAACCCTGATGTACCAGAGTTGGTTCGTGGTAAAGCCGCACGCGTATTTGGTCAATTAATGACGCTACTTAGCCTAATGAAAAGCCAGCCGCTTGCTTATAATAAAGACAATCAAGAAGACAAAGAACCGCTATTTGATTGTGTTGATACCTTGACCGGTTCATTACTAGCATTTGCTGATATGCTACCAAATATCACGCCGAATAAAGAAAATATGCGCGCCGCCACGATGAAAGGTTATGCAACTGCAACTGATTTAGCGGATTATCTGGTGCGCCGTGGCGTAGCGTTCCGTGATGCTCATGAAGTGGTCGGTAATGCCGTCGCTTTGGGCATTGCTGAGGGCGTTGATTTAAGCGACTTATCTCTTGCGCAACTCCAGCAGTTTAGCGATGCGATTGGTGAAGACGTGTTTGAGTATTTAACCTTAGAAGGCTCACTTGCCGCGCGTGATCATTTGGGCGGTACTGCGCCGAATCAAGTCAAACAAGCCGTCAGCCGTGGTCGTACTCGATTGGAATTATTCGCTTAATATCTGTTTAATAGTATTAGCGCTTTATTATTAAAAATGCCCGCCTTCGTTGCGGGTGTTTTTTTGAGCATAATCAGGTACAGTATTAGGTAATATCATTTGTTATTAACCTCATTAAAAAAACCATTATAAACAGGAGTCATTCATGACCGAAACCTTTAACCCACAAGCCAATACCGTTTTTTGCCGCAAATATCAGCAAGAGTTACCAAAAATGCCGCATCCGCCTTTTCCGAATAAAAAAGGTCAAGAACTGCAAGAAACCGTGTCTGAAAAGGCTTGGAAAGAGTGGCTTGAGCAGCAAACCATGCTGATTAACGAAAACCATCTTAGTATGCTGGATCCAAAAGCGAAGCAATTTTTAACTGAGCAGCGCGATAAATTTTTAGATAATGAAGATTATGAGCGTGCTCAGGGATGGACACCAGAAAGTTAATATTGAAACGGTACTAACAAATCGGTAAATGACTAGGACTTGTCGTCGAAGTTTGATAGTATTAAGAAGATTCACAACACTGACAGACTCGGGGTGCGATATATATTGACTGCTTAATATGCAGTTGACGTATGGTCGCTGAGAAACCACCCGCCGAACCTGATGCGGTTAGTACCGACGCAGGGAAGTCTTAAGCTTATGTTATATCTGTATAAAGGGCGCGCAGAAATGCCTTCTTATTATTGTTCATATCTAGCAGCGCTTTATATTGCTGTATGCCAATAAATAAAATGATGCCCGACCAATCCTTTATAGATAATGCTATTAAAATTTATTTTGATAGCATTATTGTTTCGTGATTGAATTTATCGATATGGGATAGGCTTGCCCCGCAGATACTGGCGGTGTTGATTTTATTCAAAAACCAACACGCTAGGACAGCATATGACTATTTCAGATATTGGCTCGCAAGCCACCACACATACCCCTGTAAAAGCAAGCAAAGCAGACGCACTAAAAACTCCCGCCCATCGCAGCGAAACTGACGCCCGTTTTGAAGAAGACGCACGCGACCTACATCGCATTTTGCCTGCCTCTCGCAAAGTCTATATCGAAGGCTCACGCCCTGATATTCAAGTGCCGATGCGCGAGATTACCCTTGACCCTACTCCTATCCAAGGCGTGTCCGAGTCCGAGTGGGAGCAAAATCCACCGTTTTATGTCTATGACACCTCAGGCGTCTATACCGACCCCAATGCCGCAATTGACTTGACCAAAGGTCTGCCAAAACTACGCGAAGGTTGGATAGATGAGCGCGGTGATACCGAACAGCTAGCTGGTTTATCAAGCTCATACGGTCTGGCGCGCGCACGTGATATCAGTACTGCAAACTTACGCTTTGCTCATATTGACAAGCCTCGCCGTGCTAAAGCTGTTGATGGGAAAGTAGGTAACGTTACTCAATTGCACTATGCTCGCCGTGGCATTATTACCCCAGAAATGGAATATATAGCTATCCGCGAAACCCAAAAACAGCATGAGCTGACTGATATGCGCCAGCACGAAGGCGAGACTTTTGGTGCGCACACGCCAGCGATTATCACCCCAGAATTTGTACGCAGTGAAGTTGCCGCGGGTCGCGCTATTATCCCGAACAATATCAATCATCCTGAATCTGAGCCGATGATCATCGGGCGTAACTTTTTGGTGAAAATTAATGCCAATATCGGTAACTCAGCGCTGGGTTCTTCTATCGATGAAGAAGTCTCGAAAATGACATGGGCGACGCGTTGGGGTGCGGATAACATCATGGATCTGTCTACTGGTAACCATATTCATGAAACCCGTGAATGGCTGATTCGTAATTCACCTGTACCGATTGGTACGGTGCCGATTTATCAAGCATTAGAAAAAGTCGATGGCGTAGCCGAAGATTTAACGTGGGAGATATTTCGCGATACCCTTATCGAGCAAGCCGAGCAAGGCGTTGATTACTTCACTATTCACGCTGGCGTATTGCTTGAATACGTTCCGCTAACTGCTGGACGCTTAACCGGTATCGTCTCGCGTGGTGGCTCTATCATGGCACAGTGGTGCATGTTTCATAATAAAGAAAGCTTTTTATATACTCATTTTGAAGACATCTGCGAGATTATGAAACAGTATGATGTGGCATTTAGTTTGGGCGATGGCTTACGTCCGGGCTGCTTGCAAGATGCCAATGATGAAGCGCAGTTTGGTGAGCTGCGTACCCTTGGCGAGCTGACGCAAGTGGCATGGAAGCATGACGTACAGGTCATGATTGAAGGTCCGGGACACGTAGCGATGAACCGTATTAAAGAGAATATGGATTTGCAGCTTGAAGTTTGTGCTGATGCGCCCTTTTATACACTAGGACCCTTAACCACCGATATCGCACCGGGTTATGACCATATCACTAGTGCGATAGGCGCGGCGATGATTGGCTGGTTTGGCACCGCCATGCTGTGTTATGTCACCCCAAAAGAGCATTTGGGTCTGCCGAATAAAAAGGATGTCAAAGACGGCATCATCACTTATAAAATCGCAGCCCATGCCGCCGACCTTGCCAAAGGTCATCCGGGCGCACAAGCTCGTGATAACGCCTTATCAAAAGCCCGTTTTGAATTCCGCTGGGATGATCAATTTAATCTGGCGCTCGACCCTGATACCGCGCGCGAATTTCATGATGAAACCTTACCCAAAGATGCACACAAGACGGCACACTTTTGCTCCATGTGTGGTCCAAAGTTTTGTTCAATGAAAATCACTCAGAATGTCCGTGAGTATGCCAAAGGACTAAATGCCAAATAAACTGACAGAAAAATCTCACAAAGAAGCTCGGCAGTTATATAAAAAAGTATAGAAATACAACGCTAACAACTATTGTTCAAGTATAAAAAAAGCCCCTGCACATAACAGGGGCTTTTTTTATACTAATAGATGAATGCTTTAAACTTAAAATTTCAAATTAGACTCTAAAAGTTAAATTTTAGAAGCCTGATAAATCTCATCAATCGAAGTATTAATAGTATCAGCAAACTCTTGATCGCTTTGCTGCTTGCTCAAGCCTTCAGTAAAGGCACGCGAGAAGCTAGCAATCATACCCGGATTTTGCTTCAATTTTGCGCAGGCATCCGTGCGACTATAACCACCCGATAATGCCACGACTTTCAATACTTTCGGATGATCAATCAGTTCTTGATAAAATCCGGCTTCTTCAGGTAAGGTTAATTTGAGCATCACTTGTTGCTCATCATTTAAGCGCTCAAGATTATGCAAAATACTGGTTTTAAGAATCAGCTCACAATCATGCTTTTTCTCACTATTGATATCAATTTCTGGCTCAACGATCGGCATTAGACCCTTTGATAGGATTTGCTTTGCTACGTCAAACTGCTGTTGGACAACTAACTCAATGCCATCAACACTTGGCTCATAAATCACGGAGCGCATTTTAGTACCAAATACTGGATAGTTTTTTGCTTTGTCCAATAATAGATCTAGATTTGGCATCGGGCGCATGACTTGCACGCCATTCATACGCTCTGCTAAGCCTTTATCCACCTTTAAAAACGGGACGATTTGCTTGTCTTCCCATAAATAGTTGGCAGTGGGCTTACCATTGACCGCGCGCTCCATAGTATCTTCAAACAAAATCGCGCCAAGTACCCGCTCATTATCAAAGCAGTCGCACGTCATGATACGCGCTCGCATCTCATGCACTTGGTCAAACATGGCTTCGTCATTGTCATAGGCATCGCCCATAACTCCATAATTCTCTAACGCTTTTGGCGTGCTGCCACCACTTTGGTCAAGGGCTGCGATAAATCCTGAACCATTTTTGATACGTTGTAGCTGTTTGTTATATTGGTTTTGATATTCCATGGAAAGAGCATCCTATTTTATTTATTGAGGTCAAGTGTCACAAATGATATTTTTAGCTGATATTAGTTTAACTGTTCGTAGATAACCTTACCATAGGATGCTATATGTGCCTATAACTGAACGGCAAAAGCATTTATAAAATTGTTGTTATACCTATATTACGCCAAAAATATCTACGCCAAAAACAAGACTGCGACACAGAAAATCGCCAATAATAAACCCAATATATTAATACGGTTGAGTGATTCTTTAAATACTCCAACGCCTATAAGAGTAGCAACAGCAATCACACCAACGTTCATCCCAGTAAAGACGATACTTGGCGATTCTGACAATACTTGATGAGCGCGAATATAAGCATAAATATTACCCATATTTAGCGCACCAAGTAATATCCCTGCTGCAAGTGCATTGCCCTGCCAGCGTACGCGCATGATGAGCAGATAAATCAACAATAGCAGACCTGCCAACCCAAAACTGACAAAGAGTGTCAGTGGAAAGGCAGCACCTTGCTTGGCAACTTGTTTAAATAGAATATCAATAACGCCATAGCCTGCCCAGACGCCAAACAACCATAGCGGTGTATGTTTGGCTTGTTTGCTAATCTCACCCTGCTGCGGACGATAAATCAGCGCCCCGAGCGCCAAAAACCCGAGCAATAAGCCAAAAACGCGTATGCCTGTCAATACTTCACCAAATAATAAAAAAGCGGCGACAATAGGAATGATCAAGGACAGTCGCTGAGCGGCATCAGTAGCTACCATACCGATTGCTTCAATCGCGCGCCCGAGTATAATAAATACCGCAGGCAGTAGTACACCAAGGCCGATAATAATTGCCCATGCTCCACCAAGGTTACTCATGCCACTGACGTCTGGCTTGAGTAAAAACCAAGTCAATAAAAAGGCGACCGGATAGCCGGCAACGATGGTTTGACGAATATCAATATCACGTTGGCGCAATATTTTAAGTAACACAGAGACGGCAACGCTACACAGCACTGCTATCGTTAAATACATCATAACGCTTTACCTTAGTCATCCATCATATCGAGGGTATATATCAGTGTTAATTTAAAAGGAGAAAAAACCATAGAATGTAACAATATATTTCTTATGCAGCAAGCTATTTATGCCCATGTATCATCAGATGGTCCTATGAGTGTCTGATGCGTTCAAATTACAATTAGCCTGTAAGCGTGTTGGTCAAGATTTGCTAAAATAGATGCCTACTTACTCACTTATATAATGGCTCAAGATGGCGTCTACTTACGCTTATCTTGACGTATTGCTATTGCCTATGAACACTCTATTTCGCTTTTTTGAAAGTCGCCTACCTGCCTTCCCTGAAACACCGATGCCACTACCCTTACCTCGTGATGGCATGCTGAAATTTTTGTGGGCGTGCACCAATGGTTTACGCGGCTGGCTACTGCTGTTTATGATTTTGTCAGCCGGTATTGGTATTTACGAAGCCATGCTCTTTGCTTGGATTGGAAATATCGTTGACTGGCTTGGGGTTTATACCCCGCAAAATCTGTGGCTAGAAAAAGGCGACATGCTGCTGCTTATGCTGGCGGTGATGATTGTCAGCCCATTATGGATTGCCTTATCCTCATTTATCCATTTTCAAACCTTGCAAGGGGTATTCCCGATGCAGATGCGCTGGCGTTTTCATCAGCGTATGCTTGGTCAATCGATGCAGTTTTATCAAGATGAATTCTCCGGTCGCGTTTCTGCTAAAGTGATGCAAACGGCATTGGCAGTGCGTGATACCGTTATGACAGTTACTGACATGTTTATGTATGTCGCGGTCTATTTTATTACTTCAGGTATCATTCTCTTCAATCTTGATAGCTTGCTACTGATCCCCTTTATCGCGTGGTTTGTATTAGTTTGGCTTGCGATGTGGTATTTCATACCTAAACTCAAACAAACGGCTATCGTACAAGCAGATGCTCGCGCCTTGATGACGGGGCGCATTACTGATGCCTACGCCAATATTATGACCGTCAAGCTGTTTAGTCACTCGCGCCGTGAGCTCAGTTACGCCAAAAACGCCATGGGGCAGTTTTTGGGTACCGTCCATGCACAAATGCGCTGGGTCAGCTATCTTGAGTTTTCAACGCATTTGATTAGTGTTGTTTTGGTCAGTAGTACTGCCGGTATTGGCTTGTATTTATGGCAACAAGAAGCCATTGGTGTCGGTGCTATTGCTGCTGCAACTGCCATGGCGCTACGCTTGAATGGTTTAACGCGCTGGATTATGTGGCAGACGGCAAGTTTGTTTGAAAGTATCGGTACGGTACAGGACGGTATGCGTACCTTATCTGCACCGCAAACCATCATTGACAAACCCGATGCACCAGCTTTAAAAGTGACAGAAGGTCGTATCGTCTTCGATCATGTTGATTTTAGTTATGAGAATGATAACGATGATGCAGACAATAATGATGGTGGAAATTTAAACGACGGCAACCTATCAGCCACGTCTACTATCAAACTTCTCGATAATTTTTACTTGGACATCAAACCCGGCGAAAAAATCGGTCTGGTTGGACGTTCAGGTGCTGGCAAATCCACCTTGGTCAATCTACTCTTACGCTTCTTTGATGTCGATAAAGGTAAAATCCTCATTGATGGTCAAGCGATTGATGAGGTGACCCAAGAGTCCTTACGTCAGCAAATCGGCATGGTGACCCAAGATACCTCTTTATTACATCGTACCGTACGCGAAAATATTGCTTATGGTCGTCCTGATGCTACTGACGAGCAGATTATCATCGCAGCAAAACAAGCTCAGGCATGGGACTTTATCAAAGATTTATATGATGATAAAGGCAACATGGGGCTGGATACTCAAGTTGGTGAACGCGGCGTCAAACTTTCGGGTGGGCAGCGTCAACGTATTGCCATCTCACGTGTTATGCTAAAAAACGCGCCTATTCTACTGTTAGATGAAGCCACCAGTGCGCTCGATTCTGAGATCGAATTTGCAATTACTGAAAGCCTGAACGATATTATGACTGGCAAGACAGTTATTGCCATCGCCCATCGCTTATCAACCATTGCCGCTCTTGATAGACTGGTTGTGATGGATAAAGGTCAAATTATTGAGCAGGGCAGCCATGATGAACTATTGAATCTACATGGTATCTATGCACGATTATGGCATCGCCAAAGCGGCGGCTTCTTAGGTGAAGACAGTTAATTAAAAGCGTTTTACTAAGAGCAACTTCTCACAGGGACGTGTTTATTTTATGGAAGCTTATACAAATCGCATCAACCTTGCTGGCAGACAGGCTCGCTATTATGACTTACAGCAACTAGGCTCAGCCAATCAAACTGATTATAAACGTGCGCCTGCCCATTTTTATGGGGGTAACAGCTTTACCGTTGGTACCTATGCACCATTGTTAAATGAGCTGGCAGCCAGCTTTGAGCTGAGCTCATTGGCATTACGCGGCTATTGGTATGATAAGCCGCAAGCACGCCGCCTAACGCGTGAGCAAGATGCTGAGATGCTGATTGATTTTTTAGAAAAAACCCAAGATAAACCAGTTGTTGGTATTGGACATTCGCAGGGCGCAACTGCTACTGCAATAGCGGCAGCAAAGCGTCCAGAGCTTTTCTCAGAGCTCTACCTTATCGAGCCTGTTACCTTTACCAAAAAACAAGCAAGAATATATAATCTGTTGCCGCGGCAGTTTTTATTAAGCCAAGAACCCTTTAAAAGCACATTAACTAAGCAAACCACTTGGGCAAGTATTCAGGAATACTTCGATTACTTGAGGGAGCAGCGGGCATATCAACGTATTAGTGATATAAACCTAAAAACCTTTGCTACACAAAGCCTGAGCGCTAATAATGACGGTAGCTATACTCTGCTATTCTCACCAGAACAAGAGTTAGCTAATTATTTTGGTGCCCCTCATATTGATGCGGCGCTTAAAAAGCTAAGCTGCCCTTACACTTTGATTACTGGCAAACCCACCTTATTTATCAATCCAAAAGTGCGTAAACAATGGCACAAATTTGTTCCTGATAGCAGTATTATTTCCTTACCAGAGTATGGACATTTATTACCCATGGAGGCGCCAGAAATCTGCGCTCAAATTATCAATGAGCATTATCAGAGCAATAAATAAGCTGACCTATGACTGACCTTTTTGCGCCCAAACCGACTGACAACCTGTTGCCTTATGACGGTCAGGTAAATGACTTAGGAATTGTGATCGATTATCCCAGCCCCTTATTTTATAACTTGGTGACTGAGTTACCTTGGCAAGAAGATATCGTTACTTTATTTGGCAAGACACATGTCACAACGCGTCAAATCGTTTGGATGGGTGATAGCGATATTGACTATCAGTACTCTGGTCATACGCGTCAAACCATACCTTGGACAGAGACTGTGTTTCATGTGAAACATCATATCGAACAGAAATTATTAGATCTTGGCATTGATGCCAATTTTAATTCCTGTTTACTTAACTATTACCCTTCTGGTGAGGATGGTATGGGCTATCATGCCGATGATGAACGAGAGCTTGGTGAGCAACCAGTTATTGCTTCATTATCTCTTGGTGCTACGCGTAAATTTGTCTTTAAGCATAAAAAAACTCAAGATAAAGTTGAGCTTTATCTTGAGTCAGGTCAGCTAATTGTCATGCATGGTGATACTCAGAGCTTTTGGAAGCACAGTATTACCAAGACTAAAAAGGTAACCACAGGACGCATTAGCTTAACTTTTCGGCAAATATATCCAAATAATCGAAGCTAACCATTAGCTAAATCTATTATCCAATCAACCTCGGCTCAACTGACTTTCAATACCAATTTACCAAAAGCATCGCCTTTTTGCAGCTCATGATGGGCGATAACGACTTCTGACAATGGATAAGTCTTTTGCAAACGTAAAGTTAGCTGACCATCTGCCACTAGCTGTAGTACTCGTGCCATATCCTCGCCATTACGCTGAGCCGCATAACCTTCAACGCTTAGATTTTTTTGACTGCCTGCTTCTTTGAGTTTATCTACCCAAATTGTTGGTAGTACATATACACGTCCAGACTCTTTGACAACGTCTAGCGCCCTTACACCCGCTTCATCACCGACCAAATCCAATAAGACGTCGGCTTGCAGCTCAGGAAACGGACCATTTTTGGTGTAATCAATCCAGCCTGTAAGCTGGCTAGTATCTATCAGGCTATCCAGTTTTTTATACTTTTCTGCTGAGCAAATAAGCGTAACTTTGATATTATGTTTAGCGATTTTTTTCATCAAAAGCTGTATCAATAGATGACCAACACCGCCTGCTGGGGCATTCATCACTACATGCTCGCCCTCTTTGATATCAGCAAACTCAACAAATTGTAGCGCCGTTTGTCCGATACAAGGTAATGCGCCTGCCTGCTCTAAGGTGACAGCTTCAGGTACACGTGCCAGCATTTTAGCATCAACAGCGACATATTCAGCATAGCATCCACCGTTAAAAGTTAATGCTGCGACTTTATCACCAACAGCAAATTTCGTACTTTGACTTTCAACTACTGTGCCTGACATATCAAAACCCAAAATCGCTGGTTGATTATGATCAAACTTATCTTTTTGGATATTGGTGGCGCCCCAGCCTTTACCTTGACGAGTTTTATAATCGACTGGATTGATGCCGGCATAAGCAACTTTTACCAGCACTTGATCATCTGTCAAATCAGGTACGGCAATATCATCTTGGTATATCATGACTTCAGGTTCACCAAACTCACGTATGAGTACGGCATTTTGAGTCATTGGTATGCTTTTATCAGACATTGTATATCATCCTTGTTTATTTTAGTTTAGCGTTCTTTATTCTATTAATAATTTTTACTCTATAGCAACGCCAGTTCTGCACTCAAAGGCAGATGATCAGACAGAGTTGACCACGGTTTACCCGTATGTACCCAAGCATCTTTTATTCTGAGATTACGGACATAGATACGGTCTAAACTCAATACAGGTAGCTTTGCTGGAAAGGTAGGCAGCAGCTTGCCGTGACAATGTTTAAAAGCTTCCGTCATACCCAAGCTTGATGCCAATCTATCACAAGACATTTTTTTCCAGTCATTGAAATCGCCCGCCAAAATCAGTGGCTGGTCAGGGGCAATCTCATCTCTGACATAGTTAGAAATCGCTTCATATTGCTTGATACGATCGCGCTCAAATAGGTTTAAATGGGCGCATAAAACCACCACTGGCACCTCCCAACCTACCGGCTGCACTTCACAGTGTAAAACCCCGCGCTGCTCAAGCTTATTGACCGTAATATTGACGTTGTGCTTGGGATCAAGTGGAAATCGGCTCAACACCGCATTGCCATGATGGCCGTTATCGTACTCTGAATTTTTGCCATAACTGTTTTCTAGTTGCAGATATTCACCAAACCATTCGTGCTGAGACTGGTCAGGGTACTCGTTATATTGAATATTGCGCTTAAGGTTTTGCCCCTGTACTTCTTGTAGGCAGAGTATGTCGGAACCTATAATATCAAGTGCTTGGGCGATACCCTGAACTTTGACCTGGCGATTCATCGGCGACATGCCTTTATGAATGTTATAACTTGTGAGTACAAAAGAGGTGGTATTAGTCATAATGGTAGTAGTCATAAACTCAGTATTTATAGAGTAGATATTGGGTTTTGAATATGGTCAGCTCAAAATAAAAAATAATCGTTTGAAATAGAATCGAGGCACTAGAAAACCATACATGTAAAAAGAGCATTGGCCCATACTGAACCAATGCTCTCATACTATACCTATGTGCTATCAATGACCAATGGCTAATTCGTTAATGAGCCTATGTCATCTATTAATAGCGGGTGACAAGAGCAATCGGTTGGTCTGCATTCATAATATCTTGTGGCATAAAGACCGCTTTACCGCCATTATGAATGACATGCTCAATGATTTCACCAATAGCATCATCAGTGATACCTTCTGCACTTGAGTCGTCCGCAAGACTTAGCGTTTGCGCTTTTTCATTAATTTTGGCTGGTTGAATATAGCCACGGCGGACATACAAGGTATCGCCTATACCCTGAAAAGCACTGCGATAGACTTCTTGCAAATCAGTCTGTAGTTTGTTCGCCCCGCGCGCTTTATCAATCTCGCCCAGTGCCGCTTGGTGTAAGGAGGTACGATAACCTTCTACTGCTTCTTGTACACTGTTGATAACATGCTGTGCACCACCCTCATCTAGATTGGTGGCGTTTGATACCGTAGCGATGATATTATCCGGACGGTCACAAACATCTTTATAGTAGCCAATATTTTTGCTATCACCGACTACGACTAGCGGCATTTTATGCTCGCCCCACAGCTCTTGAACACTCTTATCTACTTGGTTAAAGAACTCTTTTAACGCACTACTCTCATTATTCGCTGAGCGATCTGATCCGCCATCGCTTGTCGTATGAAGTCCATTATTGTCGATAGGAAAAGGAATGTTTTCCATATTATTTTGGGCAGTATCGTCTAGATCGAACTCTCGTATCACGCGATCATTAGAGGCTTCAATTAAACGTGCCTTATCACGAGTCAATACCAAAGTATAATAATGCACAGCGCTTGCCATATCACGCACTAAATCACGGGTCGCAAAACGATGTGAGATAACCACGCGCTCAGTGGTATCAATAGGCATACGGATCACTTGCACATCGTCAGTACTAGCAAAAATAGCTAAGGTATCTAGATTAAGATTATGATTCAGCTCTTTGGTCTTAGCATGGATATTGTCTAAGATAGTGGTCGCTGTACGCTTGTCATACTCATTGGTTAGACGTTCTTCGACGACTTTTAATTGGTTTTTTAGGGCAATAGGGTCTTTGTCATTAGCAGGGTGTTCGCGGTGCGTTTTGACAAAAATACTGACTGCTGGATTCGCCTTTGTCTCGCGTAAGCTTTTGAGAGTTGCTTTCATTTAATACTCCTTGTTTTATGACTATAAATTTCCAATACTACTTTTGGTACGCCTTGCCTGTTACTTATTCTAGATTTTTGCGGTCAGGCGACTGCATACTCTTAATAACATAGCATGCTTAACAGGCTATTCATACTACAGCACTATTAACGCCTGTTATCCTATTACACTACCAACTTGACCACACAAGCTATAGGGTTAATTTGCAAGCAAATGATGATGCTTTGTAAATAATATCAACGCTTGCCACAATAACCTTAATAACAGTAGCCTTAATAAAGGTCACTTGATTAACAGCTTAGCAGAGCTCAAGCTTCCAGCTTGTATTTTCATTAATGAAGACCCATTATTTAAATATTACAATGCTGATTATTAACAATGTTTATCAATACACCATAACGATTAGCCTCACATCAAACTATTTAACATTAAGAAACCTTGATCTTAATATATCTTTAAAATATAAACAGTAATGCCTGTTAATCATTTGAACGATTTGAATAATTACGCCAAATTAAACCCTTTTATCTGTCAAACTCATTATTTATAACGGAACCTTTTATGACTTCTATTTCTTCAAAGTTACATCTTGTCGATTTTGCCGATACTGCACCAAGCACTTTGCAACAGCAAGTAATCAGCGCCATTGACACGGCTAATGCGTTTTTAGATGAGTTGAAGGTGTCTACAGATAGCAAGGATACGTCTACCTCGATAGACGCTGAGCAAGCGCTAATTGATATAAAAAACTTTGACCACATCAATTTGGCATTGGATCGCAGTTGGGGCATTTTGTCGCATCTGAATAGTGTCATGAGCAATGATGAGATCCGCCATGTCCATCATGAGCTGTTACCAAAGCTATCAGCTTATGGTACGCGCGTTGGGCAGCATCAGCCGCTATTTAGTCGTTATCAAGCGATTGTCAACGATAAAGCTTTCTTCGCAGCGCTTGAGCCGGCACGAGCACGAGCTATTGAGCTTGCGCTACGTAGCTTTGAGTTATCAGGGGTCGCATTACCAAAAGCTGAGCAAGATAAATTTGCAGTCATTCAAAGTAAGCTGTCTACGTTATCAGCCACTTTCTCAGACCATGTTTTAGACGCCACTCAAGCTTATGCGTTGCCGCTTAAAACAGAGCAGTTAGCAGGTTTGACTGAAAGTGGTTTGGCATTAATAGCCGATGCTGGTGAGCAATATAAAACAAGCCAGCTTGCAAATGGTTCGCTCACGCAAACAGAGATTGATACCTTATCGACGCCTTATTATGTGGCAGGCTTAAATATTCCTGTGTATCTTGCCATTATGACCCATGCCGATGATCGCAACTTACGCGAGACGTTATATCGTGCCTATGTCACTCGCGGCTCTGAGTTTGATGAGCATACTAATGCTAAAGGTCAGTCTCTAAATAACGCAAATATTATGAGTGAGATTTTGCAGTTACGTGAACAAAAAGCCAGACTATTGGGTTTTCATAACTATGCAGAGGTATCGCTATCGACCAAAATGGCAGACAGCGTGGCAGAAGTAGAAACCTTTTTACGTGATTTAGCAGTGCAAGCAACGCCAACTGCTGCGCAAGATTTGGCGCAATTGCAAAAATATGCGCAAGATTACGGTATTGAAGATTTGCAGCCGTGGGACAGTGCTTATATCGCCGAAAAGGTCAAACAAAGCGAGTTCAGCTTATCACAAGAAGAGATTCGCCCGTACTTCCCATTACCAAAAGTGATTAGCGGGTTATTCGCTATCGTTGAGCGTTTATACGGCATCAAAGTACAAGAGCAAAATGAATCCGTATCACGCTGGCATGATGAGGTGCGTTTTTATCAGTTATTTGATGCTGATGATAACTTGCTTGGCGGTTTTTATTTTGATTTATTTGCCCGTAGTGGTAAACGCGGCGGCGCCTGGATGAGTGGCTTTCAGTCACGTTATAGTTATGAAGAGCAAAACCACCAACAGCTACCAGTGTGCTTTATGGTCGGTAACTTCACCCCAGCACTCGATGGTAAGCCAAGCTTATTGACTCATGATGAAGTTGTCACCTTGTTTCATGAGTTTGGTCACGGTTTACATCATCTGTTGACTCAAGTAACGGTAGGTGATGTTGCTGGGGTCAATGGCGTTGAGTGGGATGCGGTCGAGCTGCCAAGCCAGTTTATGGAAAACTGGGCATGGGAGGCGGAAGGTATTGCTCTTATTAGCAGTCATGTCGAAACTGGCACGCCATTACCAAAAGAGAAACTCGATGCGCTATTGGCAGTCAAAAACTTCCAAAGTGGTTTGCAAACGCTCCGTCAAATCGAATTTTCTTTGTTTGATTTGTTGATTCATGCGCACACGCCAGCGCTTAATTATGAAGGTATCTTGACTACGCTTAACAGCGTACGTAATGATATTGCCATTTTACAGACGCCTGATTACAACCGCTTTGCCAATGGCTTTAGTCACATTTTTGCTGGTGGTTATGCCGCTGGTTATTATTCTTATAAATGGGCAGAGCTGTTGTCTGCTGATGCTTTTAGTAAATTTGAAGAAGACGGCATTTTTAATCCCATCACAGGTAAAGCCTTCCGTGAGACTATTTTATCAGTGGGCGGTAGTTTTCCAGCTAAGGTGAATTTTGAAAATTTCCGTGGTCGTAGCGCCAGTATTGATGCTTTGCTACGTCATAGCGGTTTTTCTGATACTGAAGACCAGACTAAAAGTAGTACGGCTGCCAATGCCTTAATAACACGCGAGGTGATTTAAATGCGCTATCAATCAACGCGCCCAAAGCGGCAGTTTTTAGCGGGCGTTCGCTGCCCGAAATGTCAGGTCATGGATGCGGTAGTACAGGTCAATATCGTTGTGCCAGCGCCTGATGAATATATTGAATGTACGCTATGCGGGCATACTGAACATCGCCCTGATCCTGATGAGATCAGCGCAAAGAACCATCTTGAGGACCAATTAACTCGTGACGCTATGATTACCGGAACCAGTGGGACGGTCAAATTCAAAGAATAACTCTTTATATTTGACGATCAGACAGTCATATCTCATGATTGCTATAAACAATGCTGTATTTAATCGCCCTTCTATCAATAGATGGGCTTTTTTATTTCGAGTTTGCTATAGTATGGCAGGATATCTTTAACCTAAATTGAACGTAGTATGAAAAGCAAAAAAATGCGTCCTTTCTCCCATAAAGTCTCAAAAAAATCTACCCATTCTGCTAAGCCACGTCAAAAATGGTGGTTTGGTATTTTATTAATTGTGCTGTTAATCGGTTATTTCGTTTGGAAAGGCACGGCACCTCAATCTAATCAGAGCTCTGCTGAAAATTTGCCGGTGACTTCTGAACAAGATAAGTCTACACAGATTGCTTCTGTACCATTAGAAGATGACGTTAATAATATTATTGATGATGAAAATCAAGGTAGCGCTAGCATGACGGATTCTGATATCCCAGATTCTAAAGCCATCTTAGAAGCCCCATTACCAAAAACGAACAGCTTAGCCAAAGAAGAGATTGATCGTTTAGAAGATGAACGTAAGCGCTTAGCCGAACAAGAAAAGCTCGCTGCTGAACAGATTGCCATGACCAAACAATTAACCGAACTTAAGGCTCAAGAAATCGCATTACTTGAGCAACAAATTGCCCAATTAGAGGCTGATACTGCGGTTAAAACCACCACTAATTAGCAGTTATCGCCAAATAATGTATGCTTTTATTCAGGGGTTGATGATGGCATCTTTGCAACTCACTCATAATCCTATTCTAAATAGCAGCGCTCAGCTGCTCATACTTCCTGTTAATAGCGCTGGTCTCCTTTTAGATCCTATTTTGACTCGCGCAAAAACCCTATATCCTGATAATTATCAACGTTACTATCGTGCGTGCCGTGATGGTAGCTTAATGGTTGGTAGCTGTTTGCTGCATAAACGCATACGTGAACAGGCTGGGCTTAGTATCAGTAGTAATGGCAACCAACCCAGTTATATTGCCAACCTTGTTATATCAGATCACCCTTATCATCCAGTAAGAGTACGCTGGTTGACGGCAGCTTTAGTAGATTTACGACAACAACTGACAACGCTGATACGCTATCAAAGTATCCGTCACATTGCTCTGCTTGCCCGTCCCCTTATTTATAGCCATTCACGCAATGAAGCCAATCCTTCGACCAATGAGTCTCTTATAACAAACGCGCTTCCATTAGATTGGCATATTGATATATTGCCTCTCATAGCCCATTATTTAGCAAATTTACCTAAGCTTCGCATTGATATCCATGTACCTAAAGACGTTGCCATATAGCATATTTTCTAATTTTAGTTATATTTTACGTCCATAAAAAAACCGCCTTGAGCACTCATAATAAGTGATTCAAGGCGGTTTTTAAATATTAACGCTATCAAATATCAAGCATTAGCTCTGCTCAATACCTTTCATAGTCAATTTGATACGACCACGATTATCAACGTCTTGAACCAATACTTTCACGATTTGACCTTCTTTTAGATAGTCAGATACGTTTTCTACGCGCTCATCAGCGATTTGCGAGATATGCACGAGACCATCAGTATTTGGCAATACGTTAATAAAGGCTCCGAAGTCAACGATACGAGCAACCGTACCTTCGTAAGTTTTACCTACTTCAACTTCTGCTGTGATTGCTTCAATTTTAGCAATTGCCGCTTTAGTTGCCGCTTTGTTTTCACCAAAGATACGGATGGTACCAGCATCATCAATGTCGATAACCGCACCAGTTTCTTCCGTTAGCTGACGAATCGTTGCGCCGCCTTTACCGATAACATCACGGATTTTATCCGGATTGATCTCAATTACGGCATAGTTAGGTGCATGAGCATTGATTTCAGTACGGCTTTCAGGCAATACTTTGTTCATCGCGTCTAAGATATGGATACGACCAGCATGAGCTTGCTTTAACGCTTGCTCCATGATATCTGGGGTAATACCTTCGATTTTAATGTCCATTTGTAGAGCAGTAATACCGTCTTTAGAACCAGCGACTTTAAAATCCATATCGCCAAGATGATCTTCATCACCTAAGATGTCAGACAATACCGCGAAACGCTCGCCTTCTTTAACAAGACCCATAGCGATACCAGCAACTGGTGCTTTAATTGGCACACCAGCGTCCATCAATGCCAAGCTTGCGCCGCAAACAGAAGCCATAGACGATGAACCGTTTGATTCAGTGATCTCAGAAACCACACGGATAACATATGGGAAGCGATCGCTATCAGGCAGCATCGCTTGTACACCACGGCGTGCTAGACGACCATGACCGATTTCACGACGTTTAGGAATGCCTTCACGACCTGTTTCGCCTACTGAGAAATGTGGGAAGTTATAATGCAACATGAAATGGTCACGAATGGTACCCGCTAGCGAGTCAATCATATTGACGTCACGAGTATTACCAAGGGTAGTCGTTACCAATGCTTGGGTTTCACCACGTGTAAACAATGCTGAACCATGAGTAAATGGTAATACGCCCACTTGTACATCAAGGGCACGAACGGTTTCTAAATCACGACCGTCAATACGTGGCTTGCCTGACAAGATATTGTCACGAACGGTACGATATTTTAGATCGTTATAGATTTCTTTAAGCTCAGCAACATTATTGCTATACTCTTCTGATTCAGCATCACCAGCAAGAGCCGCGATTGCAGCGTCTTTGATTTCGTCAAGTTTCGCATAACGAGCTTGCTTATCAGTAACGGTATAAGCGTCAGATACTTGCGTACCGAACTGCTCTTTCATGCTGGTCTCTAATGCTTGATCGCGTACAGGAGCGGTATATTGTTGCTTAGCAGTACCAATTTCTTCTGCCATTGAGGCAATGTTATCGATAACGATTTGCTGCTGCTGATGACCGTATAAGACCGCACCTAGCATTTGATCTTCTGATAGCTCTGCAGCTTCAGACTCAACCATCAATACTGCAGACTTGGTACCAGCGACGACCAAGTCAAGATCACTTTCTTTAAGCTCTTCAAGGGTCGGGTTCAGTACGTATTCGCCATTGATAAAACCAACACGCGCCGCAGCAACAGGACCATTGAACGGGGCATCAGAGATAGCTAACGCTGCTGAAGCACCGATTAGTGCTGCGATATCCGCTGATTGAGTTTTATCAGATGACACAACCGTCGCTGTGATTTGAATCTCGTTTACATAGCCTTCAGGGAATAGTGGACGGATTGGGCGGTCAATCAGACGCGAGGTTAAGGTTTCAGACTCGCTCGCGCGACCTTCACGTTTGCCGTAAGCACCTGGAATTTTACCTGCTGCATACATTTTTTCTTGGTAGTTTACGGTCAATGGAAAGAAGTTTTGACCTTCTTTAGCATCAGACTTTACAACCGCTGCTACCAATACAGTAACGCCGCCCATGTGGACTAAAATCGAGTTGGCTTGACGCGCAATACGTCCTGTTTCGATAACAACTTGCTGGTTACCGTATTGGAATTCGCGCTTAATGGTATTAAACATTGTCATATAATTTTCCTAATATTGACTGACGAAATAATATCAGCACAAAAAACACTGATATCTGTCATTAAAATTCTTTGTGTATAGCTTCTAATCGACTGTCTTTACAGTTATAAATCCTGTCTATCGAAACTATTATTATCAAATATTTATCTTATGCTACTGGCTTGTCTAGCTCGCTTAGCCCTGCATATTGGTTGCTGCTAAAATTCGGTTTGCTATAACGATCATTTGGATTTTTATAGCATCAAAACCACTCCATCTATGGAGGCTTTTAACTACTTTACCTATGCATGTTTATCTATCATAAACAGTGCAAAAACCGACTAAGGCATTATTTTACAGTGATTTATGGTCATTGACCAACCTAATGCACTACTATCTATTTCTTAATAATTAGTTAAATATAAGCTTTTGTTTCTGTACTTAAACTCATACCATACTGATAAGCATAAAAAAACGGCGTGAAACTATTCCACACCGTTTTTAGAAAAATCTATTTTATCGATATCAACAAGCAAGTTCCAAATAGCTGCGCAAAAAATCTAAAATACTTCCCAGTTAAGGCATATCTCGTTTTAGCAACCATTTGTACTACTGTCGTCAAATTAACGACGTAGACCTAACTGGCTAATAAGGGTGGTATAGCGACCAAGATCTTTACCTTTTAAGTAATCAAGCAGTTTACGACGGGTATTAACCATACGGATAAGACCACGGCGGCTATGGTGATCCGCTTTATGTGCTTTAAAATGGTTTTGTAGATCGTTGATGCGAGCACTTAACAAAGCTACTTGAACTTCTGGTGAACCAGTGTCACTTTCACCACGTTGGTATTGAGCAATGATTTGTTCGCGATCGGCATTAGTTAGCATAAATCTCTCCGGCAATGCTAAGAGCACCAAGATAACCTTAAAAGTTTAAGTATCGAGGAGCAATAGAATAGTCAATAAAATAGCCTGTACGTCATTCAGGACAACCCTGCATTACTAGAGTTGACCTAGTGTACGACAAGCTCAATGAAATGAGTCATAACTGTCATTTAAAACCATTTAGAATAATCTAAACCGTATTTAAATATGACGCCAATTATAACAAAAAACTGCTGGGCTAACAGCAGTTTTTTGTTATGGTTTTAAGAATATCTGATTATTGGTAAGTAAGATGACGAAATTGTTAGTACCAATCAAAAGTAAATATGAAATGTAGATACCAGCCTTATAATCTAAGACTTATTTATTTTTCTGGATATCTTCTTCGCTAGCCGTACCGCCTAGCTCATCGTCTGCTAAAGGCACAGTCGTAGCTTCTGCTAAACTATCAGGAGAGTTATCAGCACGAGGATTGATATCTTCTACAAGTTGATTAATCTCTTGTTCTTGCTCATCCATATCTTTTACTGAATTGCTCATAGTAACTCCTATTTACATTTAACTCATATATTCATACTTAAGAAGCTATTTATCTTCCTTCGTTTCCAAGTTATCAGCAATACGCTCTGCGGCAGCTTCAGTGTCTTCTGTATGATTATCTTCCGTCTGGCTTTTAAGTGCTGCTTTGGCAGAATCAGAACGTTGTTGCTCAAATTTGGTATCGTTTGGATTAGGCTGTGTCATCGTGTTATATCCTTATAGATAATGAATAAAAATTACTCTAAGTTGAAACGATTGGAACTTATGTTAAAGCTTTGTCAATCGCTGCGACGAAATTATTAATATCATCTGGGTTGCGTGAAGTAATCAGATTACCGTCTATCTGCAAGCTTTCGTCTACGAATTTTGCCCCAGCATTTTCTAAATCAAATTGTAAAGTATGATAAGCCGTTAACGTTTTACCCTTAGCTATACCAGTATTGATTAATATCCAAGGCGCATGGCAGATAACAGCAAGCGGTTTACCAGCTTCATTTATAGCAGTAATAATACTATGTGCATCTTCGTTACCACGCATGGTATCAGCATTAACCGTACCACCCGGCAAAACTAAAGCATCATACTCAGCAGGTTTTGCTTCTTTTGCAAACATGTCAGCAGTAAAGATATCGCCTTTGTTGACGTCTTGATGCATACCTTGGACTTCTTTTTCTTTATTGGTCGTTATTAGAAGTGTGCTGTAACCTTTGGCTTTTAGTTGGCTGTTAACCTCTTCATATTCTACTTGTTCAAAGTTGTTATGAAGTAAAAAAGCAATCGTTTTCATAGTACTTCCTATTATTTATAAATTACATTTATGACTGAATGATTTTCTTATAATTGTAAAAATTAATTTATATGAATTAATGTCTTATTATTTTTATTTAGTTTTACTGCTCAAATTTATCATTATTATTATTTTATTCAACGAAATTTATAGTAAATCCATTTTGTATTATTATCACCCTTTCACATTTTATATTGTGCTTTCTTATTATTCTTTTCATCCATGTCATGCTTTCCCTAGCTGACTTAATCAAGATACAAAAAAAGCAGGTTTCACTATAGGTGAAACCTGCAATAAAATGTGACGATATGTGATTTGTGTGAACTCTTAGTAAGTTTTGCAGTTTTTAAGTTATAAATCTAGCCAGATTTACATGTTGAAATTACAACTGAATCAGCTTTTTAGGTTGCAATCGACCATTTAAGCTCACTGCCCCTAAACCAATAAACGCACCCTGCTCATCCATAAGACGAATATCTATCGGTATTTCATGTACCAATTGCTGCTCGTTATCATCGTTAGTATCTTCTATATTTTGACTATCAGCAGCGCTGTTATTGTTAGCAGCTAAATGCTGATCGATAGCTGTTGCGATATAACTTTGCACATCATCAGTCAACTGATCGATAACATTCAAGCGTTGACCCATTTGTACGCGCTCGCACTGCTCTGACGATAGTGACAGCTCAGCACTAATATCAATGCAGGCATCTACTGGCAATAGATATGTCTGACGTTGTTCTAATGGCAATGCTTCTAAATCTGCAAGCGCAATTGTCTCATCGATTTTAAAATCACCCACTTGTAGACGGCGTAGTGCCGTCAAATGGCCAAGTGTACCCATCGCTTTAGCAATATCTTCTGCCAATACACGCACATAAGTGCCTTTTGAACAAGTTACTGTTAACTGGATTTGCTGCTTATCAATTGCTTTCAACTCAATGGCTTTAAGGACAATGTCTCTTGGCGGGCGGTCTACTTCTATACCAGCACGAGCATATTCATAGAGTTTTTTGCCATCTTTTTTTAAGGCAGAATACATCGGTGGAATTTGCTGCTGGGCACCTAAAAACTGCTGGGCGACTTTGTCTAACAGTGCATCATCAAACGCTGGAATCGGTGCCTCAGCAGTGACTTGCCCATCGGCATCACCGGTATCAGTTTGACTACCAAGTAGAATGGTTGCTTGATAAGATTTATCCGCATCAAGCTGATAGTGACTGAACTTGGTCGCTTCACCCAAACAGATAGGCAATAATCCCGTTGCCATTGGATCAAGTGTGCCAGTATGACCTGCTTTCTTGCTGTCATGGTTAGGCGATTTAAATAAATATTTTACCTTTGAAACCACTTGTTGAGAAGTCATACCTTGAGGCTTATCGACTAAAATCACACCAGAAACTTTAATCTTGTTAGGGTGATTACTAGACTTTTTATCCGCTTGCGTAGAGGCTTTTGTAGAAACAATCGACATAATGACTTTTACCCTTCTACTCTTCGTTTTCTTGCTCGTCAGACTCATTTTCTTCAGTTTTAATAACCGCTTTACTGATTAAATCCATCATGTAATTACCACGGGCAGTCACTTCATCATAATGAAAGCGCAAACGCGGTGTTGTGCGAGTCTTCAAACTATGACTCAGCTCAGTACGCAAGAAGCCTGCCGCTTTGTTTAGCACCTTGATGCTTTCTTCATGATTTGACATGGTCATGGCATCATTGAGCTCAGGCTCCATAATGGTCACATACACATCAGCATAGCCCAAATCTGGGCTGACCTTAACGCTAGAGATAGTGACAAAACCTGTCAGACGCGGATCGTTGACCGCGTCACGGATAAGGACAGCAAGCTCACGCTGAATCTGATCAGCTAAACGTTGTAAACGTTGGTTCATGTTATTACCTTGTTTTTATTGATCAATATAATCATTTATTAATAAGTTTAACGACTAATATTTGTTAAAAAAGGCCTAGCAGGATGTACCTGTTAGGCCTAAGTACAGCTGAATATTTATAAGATAGCTAATCCATCATGCCATGCACAGTTAATAAAGCGGATTGCATGATGCACCATCCTAATTTTACCAGTGACTTCAGATAGTACGTGCGAACTCTTGAATCTCAAAGACTTCAATTTTATCACCAGCTTCTACATCGTAACCGCGAACGGCTAGACCACATTCCATGCCCGTACGTACTTCATTAACGTCTTCTTTGTAGCGACGTAATGACTGTAATTGACCAGTAAAGATAACTTGGTCATTACGTAATACACGGATAGGTTTGTTGCGATAAATCGTACCTTCAACCACCATACAACCAGCAGCTGCACCAAACTTACTAGAGCGGAATACTTCACGAACGTCTGCAACACCTAAGATTTTCTCGCGATGTTCTGGCGCAAGCATACCGCTCATTGCCGCTTTCACATCATCAATCAAGCCATAAATAACACTGTAATAGCGAATATCCATGTTGGCAGAATCTGATTTACGACGTGCGGTAGCATCTGCACGAACGTTGAAGCCTAACAATACCGCTTCACTAGATTCTGCTAGCGTCACATCTGACTCAGAGATAGGACCAACGCCTGAGCTGATCACACGAACTTTAACTTCATCCGTCGATAACTCATTCAATGCGGCAAGTAGTGCTTCAAGCGAACCACGAACATCGGTTTTTAGAACGATATTTAGGTATGAAACATTACCCTGTTCCATCTGATCAAACATGCTCTCTAGACGCATCGCGTTTTGACGCTCAAGCTGACGCTCGCGCTCACGGTTGGTTCTAAAGTCTGCGACTTCACGGGCTTTTTTCTCGTCCGTTAAGACTAAGAATTCACTACCAGCTGCTGGCGTTTCAGGTAAGCCTAATATCTCTACAGGGATAGAAGGTCCAGCTGATTGAATACGTTTACCATGTTCATCAGTCATCGCACGAACTTTACCGTAATATTCACCAGCTAAGACTAAATCGCCTTGTTTTAATGTACCTTTTTTGACAAGGACACTAACGACAGGACCACGACCTTTTTCGAGTCTTGACTCAATAACCACACCTTGAGCAGGACCATCTAATGGTGCTTCTAATTCCATTAGCTCAGCTTGTAAGCTAATAAGCTCTAGCAGCTCATCAATACCATCACCTGTCTTGGCTGAGATACGAGCCATAGGAGTATCGCCACCCCAATCTTCCGATACCACTTCTTTTGCAGTCAACTCGTTTAGAACACGATCAGGATCAGCACTTGGCTTATCCATTTTGTTGATAGCAACAATCAGCGGCGTACCAGCAGCACGAGCATGATCAATCGCTTCTTCAGTTTGTGGCATCATGCCGTCATCAGCAGCAACGACCAATACAACGATATCTGTCGCTTGAGCACCACGTGAGCGCATTGCACTAAAGGCGGCGTGACCTGGAGTATCAAGGAAAGTAATAACACCACGTGCTGTTTTCACATGATAAGCACCGATATGCTGAGTAATACCGCCTGCTTCGCCCGTAGCCACTTTCGTTTCACGGATTTTATCTAGTAATGACGTCTTACCATGATCAACGTGACCCATGATAGTGACTACTGGTGGACGCGTTTGTACGTTACTGCTGCGCTCATCAACAGCATCTTGTAGATCGTCTTCAACTTTAGTATCACTGACGGGTACTGGATTGTGACCCATCTCTTCTACGATTAGACTAGCGGTTGCTTGATCAATCATGTCTGATTCGCGAGCAATTTCACCCATTTTCATGAGTAACTTAGTCACTTCACGAGCTTTCACTGCCATGCGCTGGGCAAGATCAGAAACCGTGATTTGCTCACTGATTTCTACATCATAAACAATTTTTTCGACAGGTTTTTCAAATTTATGCTGTGAAGACTGGCTTGAACGTAGACCGTTTTTGCGGTTCTTAATTTCACGCTCGTCTTGATTTTTACGACGACCACGGCCACGGGCACTAGTGGTACTGGTGCCACGCTTAATTTCACGACGTTCTTTCTCAAACGATTCTTCTAATGCGTCACCGACCAAACCTTCTGCCAATGGCTCATCTTTACGAACTTCACTTGCGGGCTGATCAGTATACTGACCGGCCATTTTACGCATTTGCTCAAGCGTACGCTTTTGCGCTTCTTCAGCTTGGGTACGGCGTGTTTCAGTTTCGATCTCGCGTAAACGAGCTTCTTCCTTTTCCCGCACTTCACGAGCTTTACGCTCAACTGCCGTCTCAACTTTTGGTTTCGTCGCTGTAACTTTCTTCTTAGGTTGTTCTTTCGGCTTAACTTCAACAGTAGTCTTGCCGCCTTTCTTCACAACCACTGACGTTGAAATATCGTCATTCTTGTCGTCTGACTTTTTGCTAGAGCCAAGGCTTGCACGCATCGCAGCTAAAGTAGCAGCTTGACGCTCCTCAGATTTTTTCTTAGTAGCAGCACGGTCTTCGGCATCTTTAGCAGCACGCGCTTGCGACTCAATCATCGCTTGCTCACGTGCAGCCAATTCTTCAGCCATCTTTTCTGGATCAGGCTTCTCGAACACTTTCTTTTTACGCACTTCAACATTGACGCTCTTAGATTTGCCCGAAGAGCCAGTCACACGCGCAGTACTAGTCGTTTTAGACTTCAGACTAATGCGACGCTTTTCTTCCTGACCATGACTTTGCTTTAAATACGTCACCAACTTTTCCTGCTCAAGCTCGGTGACTAAGTCACCTTCTGCACGCGCAGGCAGTCCAGCATCTACCAATTGCTGTTGTACAGCACTTGCGGTTTTGCTTACCATATCTGCCAGTTCTTTGACGGTCTTATCTGCCATTTATTATCACCTACTGTCTATTATTTGCTATATGTTCAATTCAGTTGTTGGCTACAAATGATTGGGGTAAGGCTGATATAAATTTTGCTCATACCAGCACTTTATTATCGATAGCATATCACCAAAAGACAGCGATATGCAGTTACCGCTTATTCATTGAACCAAGATTCCCGAGCTTTCATGATGAGTTTTCCTGCGGTTTCAGTATCTAAGTCTTCGATATCTTCTAAGTCGAAAACGGCTTGTTCTGCTAAGTCATCAACCGTAATGATGTCCTTTTGAGCCATTTTATAAGCCCAGCTGACCGTCATTCCTTCAAGATCTTGTAGTTCCTGACTTGGCTCTTTCATGTTCTGTTGTTTGACCAATTCGTCTGCGATAACGACTTCTTTCGCACGCTCTTGGATCATATCAATCGCTTCATCATCTAATCCTTCAATATCGTAGAAGGTTTCGACAGGTACATAAGCCACTTCTTCAATACTGGTAAAACCAATATCGACAAGCGCTTGTGCTAAGTCTTTATCCACTTCTAGGCGTTCATAGAATAGTTCGATGAATGCTTTAGATTCGTTTGCTTGACGCTGCTGATACTCTTCTTCTAGCATCATATTTAGCTTATAGCCGGTCAGCTCAGAAGCTAAGCGTACGTTTTGACCTTGTGAGCCAATCGCACGTGCTAGCTGATCATTGGTACTAAAGATAATATCAGCCGTTTGCGTATCTTCATCTAAGATGATACTGCTTACGTCTGCAGGCTCTAAAGCGCTGATGATAAATTGGGCAGGATCATCTGACCAAACCACTACATCAATACGCTCGCCATCAAGCTCTTGCTGTACTGCTTGGATACGTGTACCACGCATACCAATACAAGCACCAACCGGATCGATACGATGATCATTGGTTTTCACCGCTATTTTAGCACGAGTACCCGGTAAGCGCGCGACGTTACGAATTTCGATAATTTGTTCTGCAATCTCAGGCACTTCTTTTTGCATCAATGCCGAGAGCATTTCAGGATGAGTACGTGATAGAAGCAACTGAGCGCCACGGTTTTCACGGTTTACATGATATAAGATGGCATTGATACGCGATTTTGCGCGCAATTGCTCACGTGGTAGCATCTGATCACGTGACAGATAACCCTCAGCATTATCACCTAAGTCAATGATGTAACCATCACGGGTTTGTTTTTTGACTTCGCCATACATCATCTCGCCAACACGTGGCTCAAAAGCATCTGCTACTAAATTACGCTCAGCTTCACGAATCTTTTGGATGATAACTTGTTTGGCTTGAGTGGCAGCAATACGACCAAACTCGATTGACTCAATTTGCTCTTCTTTAATATCACCGATTGACCATTCTTCTTGATCAAGGTCAGTAATCGCAAGCTGACAAGCAGGCATTTCATGGTCTTCATCTGCAACCACTGTCCAATAACGATAAGTATCATAATCGCCTGTTGTACGGTCAATTGAGACCCGCACTTCTACTTCCGGCTGATCGGTATATACTTTTTTCTTAGTCGAGACGACCAAAGCATCTTCGATTGCTTCAAAGATATCTTCAGGATTTAAGCCCTTCTCGTTACTGACAGTTTCTACTACCGTTAAGATTTCACGACTCATACTATGCCTGTCCTATCATTTTTTAATTGACTTAAATTTTATAATTTTTGACTTACTCTATATTTTCACCATCAGTCATCTAAGCTATTAGACTAACTGCGTTTATACACTAAAAGGTCTAATAGCGAATAGATTAAGCATCTTCATAAATTAAATTGGCTTTATCAATATTGCTCAATGCAATCTCAAACTGATCACCATCAGTGGCAGTCAGCTTTAAAGAGGTGGCATCGATACTGTTTAAAGTACCAGTTGCTTTACGGCGTTTTTTATCACCTTCACCAATCGCTTGTATCAAACGCAAGCTCACTGTCTGACCGACATAAGCATGCATTTGCTCATCTGAAAAGAACGCACGGTCAAAACCAGGTGAAGAGACTTCTAAAATAAACTCACCGGAAATCGGGTCATGAACTTCAAGAATACCGCTCACTTGGTGATTCACTGCTGCACAGTTTTCAATCGTTACTTGTTTATTTTGAGCTTGCTCTTCTGGCAATGCCTCAATATAAATGCGTAACAAAGAGCGATTACCTTGCGGTGCAAACTCGATACCCCATAGTGCCACATCGCAAGCCGCGACGGCAGGGGCAATGATATTAGTCAATTCTGTAACTTTGGTCGAAAGCTTCATAATCTATTTATATTTTCCTATTCACTTATCTATCTTACTTAATAAATCCTGCTGAAGTTTTTCTTCACCATTATTTAATAAGAACCTATCGTTATTTAAACCACAGTGCTTGTCTTATGCTTAAAGCATAAACACAAATGATATCTACCGGGTATTTATATCAGGGTAAGCTTAACAAATATCAAGCTCAGCCGCGCTATGCTTTTATTACTTATAAAGCAGTACTATCGATAAAAGAGTGAGGAATAAAAGATAGTGTGCTTAAGTATCATCGCGCCATGAATGACATGTGATGACAAGCTTCTATAAATGGTATCGCACTCTATAGACATAGAGCTTAGCATAAGTAGGATAGATATCGCGATTACACAGACCGCCAGATACAAAAAAACCCACAAGCATAATGGTGGGCTAATTGTTACTGACAAATTTAGTGTGCAAAACATCAGTATAAAAAGTGGTAGCGGGGGCTGGATTTGAACCAACGACCTTCGGGTTATGAGCCCGACGAGCTACCAGACTGCTCCACCCCGCATCAATCTAGAACGCGTATTATAGGGAGGTTTTATAGTAGTGTCAATCTTTATTTAAAAATAATTTAAATTAAAAATCTTAGCTATTTATGAACGACTCACTTAATACGATACAACTTTAAAACTTGGTGCGATTGGGGGGACTTGAACCCCCACAGCTTGCGCCACCACCCCCTCAAGATGGCGTGTCTACCAATTCCACCACAATCGCATTACTCTAACTGTTCTCTCTATATTCTCAATACCCATTATAGTTGACGCGTAAGGTAAGCATCAAAGGTCTAAGACTTGTAAAAACAGAAAAAGCATTGTAAATGTAACGCTTTCAAATAGCAAGGGCTGCCTACTTAAAAAAGTAGAGTAACAGCAGCTACTGAGGATTTTGTGTCAAAGGCCGCGGTGTTTGTGGTGCTGAAACCGGTGCATCTAGACGAAACTGATCTTCTGCCTGCTTACGAGCATGGACCGCAAGGGTCATACTCGTGATAAAAAAGATGGCGGTCAATACGGCTGTCGCGCGTGTTAAGAAGTTGGCAGTGCCCGCTGCACCAAATACTGTACCTGATGAGCCGGCACCAAAAGAAGCCCCTGCATCTGCCCCTTTACCATGCTGTATCAAAATCAAGCCAATCATGGCAATCGCCACGATAATATGCAGGGCTAATATAAACGTAAACATGGTGGCCTCTTTTGCCGCGTAATGACGACTGATAACGAAAAACAAATCGTATGGTGTAATAGTGATAAAGATTGGCGGTAAATGTTGCCATATCGATGATATAAATAGGGCGTATTGTACACGATTGCAAGGGCACTGTTAAACCCACTTTTGCCAACTGATAAAGACATTTTGTGAATAACAATTACGATAAAGACTCACGTTTCTATCATATCTATCAAGAATCTACTAGATACTGGCTTGGCTAAAAGCGGTGGCAATCGTCAGAAAGCTGTCAGCTTTCAATGAAGCACCGCCAACTAAAGCGCCATCAATCATAGGATCAGCAGCAAAGCTATTGGCATTATCAGCATTGACACTACCGCCATACAAAACCGTCATGTTAGACAATGAGTCGGCAAATCCTGCCAACGTTCGCTTGATATGCTTATGAGTGGCGCTGACTTCTGCTACTGTTGGCACTTTACCTGTACCTATTGCCCATACTGGCTCATAAGCAATAATGAGACGAGTCGGTAATGCCTCAATAAGTTCTGGCTGCTGTGCAATGAATTCTTTGATAACCGCTAACTGATTATCAATGACTTTAAGAGTTTGCTTAGTATCATATTGCGCTTGGCTTTCACCAATGCAAAATACCACGCCTAAATCTTGTGACAATGCGTGAATCATTTTTTGCAATAAAGCATCGTTAGATTCTTGATGATACTGACGGCGCTCTGAGTGACCAAGGATTGTCCAAGTCGCTCCAGCATCGACTATCTGCTGCGCTGAACATTCACCTGTATAGGCACCAACACTGGCACTATGCCCACTAACGTCTTGAGCTGCACACAGTATTGAGGTGTCTTTTAGGCGACCATTCACTGCTGCTAAATGTATCAAGCTTGGTGCTACCATTATTTGACAACGCGCGGAGTTATCGTGGCTCATTTGCTTGGTTGTACTAATAGCAGCGCATAAGTCGTCCAGTAGTGCGTTTACGTCATGGCTCGTTGCTGGATTCTGCTTCCAATTTCCAATTACCCAAGCTTGCATTCTTCTCTACCTTGTCTTATATATGGCTGCCAATATGGCTAATATGCGCGCAAGTATAACAAATATTTCACAAGTGCTATAGTATAGTGCGCCCCAAATCAAAACTGACCTTTCAACCGTTGCTTTAGTAACTATTGCTAAATAATTATTTTTGATGAGCCAATCGAGCCTTACACTCTATAAAACCTTTGCGCTCACGCAAATCCCTATATGATTTTCTCAATATAGGATAAAGTGCAGACAATCGATTTTTTTATCTCAAACCCGTATTTAAAATAACTATTTTAATAATTAGCTCAACTATCAACGATAAAATGGCAATAAGTAAAACATGGTGAATAGCCTGCTATTTAGGTAAATATATCGCCTACCAGATGTCGAGCAAGGAGAAGTCTTAATGTCTATCACAACCAGTAAATACGGTGGCTTAGCACAGCAGCTGATTAGCGAAGGTATCGTAAGCGAAGCGCATATGAAAGCGGCGCAGACTGATTCGCAGCAGCAGCAAGTAGGACTGGTCTCTTATCTGGTAGAGCATAAGCTTGCCAATGCCTATCAATTGGCTCAAATGCTATCGCAAGCATTCGGCGATCCTTTATTTGATCTCGATGCGCTCAGCTCAGAGGTCATCCCAAAAGACTTGGTCGACGAAAAAATCGTCCGTAAGTTTAATGCCTTACCGATGTTTAAGCGTGGGCAGCGCTTATTTGTGGCACTGAGCGATCCGACCCGTATCGATGCGATTGATGCGATTGCCTTTAACTCTCGCTTGTCAATTGAAACCGTTGTAGTCGAAGAAGATAAGCTTAAAAGGCGTATTGAAAGCTTCTATGCTGATAGCATGCAAAATTTTGATAGCTTTTCTAATAGTGATTTGCATATTGGCTTTGATGAGAGTCAAGAAGAAGATGATGGCGAGACCAAAATCTCTGATAGCGTCGAGGAAGCACCGGTCGTCAAGTTTGTTAATAAAATGCTAGTAGATGCCATTCGTATGGGGGCGTCCGACTTACATTTTGAGCCCTATGAAAAAAGCTATCGAGTGCGCTTTCGAGTCGACGGTGTGATGCAAAAAATGGCCAACCCGCCCGTACAACTCGCGGGGAAAATTGCTGCGCGTTTAAAAGTGATGTCACAAATGGATATCTCAGAGCGCCGGGTGCCACAAGATGGTCGTATTAAGCTTAAGATATCTAAAGATAAGGCCATCGACTTTCGGGTAAGCTGCCTACCTACCTTGTTTGGTGAAAAACTGGTTTTGCGTATTCTAGATCCCTCATCAGCCATGCTTGGTATTGAAGCGTTGGGCTATGAGCCCGACCAACAAGATATGTTCTTGGAGGCGTTACATAAACCGCAAGGCATGCTCTTAATTACCGGTCCCACTGGTTCTGGTAAAACCGTCTCACTCTATACTGGTATTAATATCTTGAACACTGGTTCGACCAATATTTCGACTGCTGAAGATCCTGTCGAAATTAACCTTGAAGGTATTAATCAGGTCAACGTCAATCCAAAAGTGGGACTGACTTTCTCCACCGCTCTGAAGTCTTTTTTACGCCAAGACCCTGATATTGTGATGGTTGGTGAAATTCGTGATCTTGAAACCGCTGAAATTGCGATTAAAGCAGCACAGACAGGGCACATGGTACTTTCAACCTTACATACCAATTCAGCGCCCGAAACATTGACGCGACTACGCAATATGGGTGTCGCTTCCTTTAATATTGCCACTTCCGTGAACTTGGTCATTGCCCAACGATTGGCACGACGCTTATGTAAAAACTGTAAAAAACCCATTAGTATCCCACGTCAAAGTCTGCTTGAGCTTGGTTTTACAGATGCAGATTTGGACAATACAGACAATGTCATCTACGAACCAGTCGGTTGTAATGAGTGCCGTGAAGGCTACAAAGGACGTGTGGGCATTTATGAGGTGATGAAAGTCACTCCAGATATTTCACGTATTATCATGGAAGATGGTAACGCGATAGACATCAAAGATGCGGCGCTAAAAAACGGTTTTAGAGACTTACGTCGCTCTGGTGTTTTAAAGGTTTTACAAGGTGTCACCAGTATTCAAGAAATGATGCGCGTAACTTCTGAATAGCATATTTGGCTGAAAAGTTTGGTACAGATATTGCTCTGAGTAAATTTCATTATGTCCGTAAAACTTGTTGTTTAATTACTATTAAACAATAATAGCCAGTAGGAAAAATAAAACAGATAAACACTGGTTTTTTGCGCTAAAATAAAGTATATCCGCTTAAAACAATGGGTTAACTACGTTTTATAGCAGGCATTATCTATATTGGACTATATCAGACCATTTTTTCAAGGAACGGACATGGCAAAAGCTAAGACCGACATGCTGTTAGACTTTGTATATGATGGCGTCAACCGTCGCGGGCAAAAGGTAAAAGGTGAGACGACCAGTCGTAGCTTAGAGCTTGCCAAAGCCACGTTGCGCAAACAAGGTATTACGGTTAAAGGTATCAAGAAAAAGCCAAAACCCTTATACACCTTTAAAAAGTCTATCAAGCCTATCGATATTGCTATTTTTGCACGTCAATTGGCAACCATGATGAAAGCTGGGGTGCCATTGACTCAATCCTTTGAGATTGTCGCGGACTCTCTAGATAATCCGAGTATGAAAGACTTGGTGTTACAAATTAAAGCCGATATCGAAGCTGGTGGTACTTTTGCATCGGCATTACGTCGCCATCCCCGCTATTTTGACGATCTTTTTTGCTCGCTTGTTGATTCTGGCGAGCAGTCAGGTGCGTTAGAAACCATGCTAGAGCGAGTTGCGACTTATAAAGAGAAAAGCGAGCTGTTAAAAGCTAAGATTAAAAAAGCCATGAAATATCCTATCGCGGTCGTTGTAGTTGCTATTATTGTCACCATTATTCTGCTTGTTAAAGTCGTTCCAGTGTTTGCTGATTTATTTGGCTCTTTTGGTGCAGAATTACCTGCTTTTACCCAAATGGTCGTAGGTATGTCTGAGTGGATGCAAGCATGGTGGTTCATCTTAATTGTATTTATTGGTGGCGCAATTATTGGCTTTTCAGAAGCTAAGAAGCGTTCAAAGAAATTTCGTGATGTCCTAGACCGTGCGGTATTAAAAGCCCCAATATTTGGCAATATCGCTTACCAAGCAGTGATTGCGCGTTTTGCTCGTACGCTGTCCACGACTTTTGCTGCCGGCGTACCGCTTATTGATGCGCTAGACTCTACTGCCGGTGCAGCAAATAATGTCGTATTTTATAACGCTATTCAACAAATCAAAAATGACGTCTCTACGGGACAACAATTACAGTTCTCGATACGTTCAACCAATTTATTTCCAAGTCTTGCTATTCAAATGGTAGGTATCGGCGAAGAATCTGGTAGCTTAGAAGAGATGCTCGATAAAGTAGCAGTCTATTATGAAAACGAAGTTGATAACGCTGTTGATGGTTTGACCAGCTTGATGGAGCCGCTTATTATGGCGGTACTTGGCGTATTAGTCGGTGGCTTGGTCATTGCCATGTACTTGCCAATCTTCCAGATGGGCTCAGTGGTAGGCTAAAAGCTAATTAAAGGGTAGTTCGTTCATGCAATTTATACAGTTATTACAAGAGAACATGACAATCGCTTTAGTCGTATTTGGTCTACTAGGGCTGTGCGTCGGTAGCTTCTTAAACGTGGTAATTCATCGCACTCCGCTGATGATGGTATCGGCTTGGCGACAAGAGTGTAGCCAGTTTATGTATGAGCAAGCAGATATGCCGCGTGAGCATACGATGCCACTAGTTAATATTGTTGCCACTGATACACCTATTACCTTAAGTAAACCAGCATCGCGCTGCCCGCACTGTGCCCACAAAATTAAGTGGTGTGAAAACATACCTTTAATCAGCTGGATATTACTACGCGGACGTTGCTCAGATTGCAAAGCGGCTATCGGGCTTCGATATCCTATCGTTGAGCTAGTCACTGCTCTGCTATCTGTACTAGTCATTTATCATTTTGGCGTTGGCATGGTAGGGCTATCGGCATTAGTTTTAGTCTGGACACTGATCGCCTTAACTGGTATCGACTTTGATACACAGTTATTGCCTGACCGCTTAACTTTTCCATTAGCAGGGCTAGGATTGGCGGTCAATTCACAAGGTTGGTTTGTGCCCCCTACTCAGTCGATATGGGGCTTGTTATTGGGATTTTTATCGTTATGGGTAGTGGTCAAGATATTTTATTTAATCACCAAAAAGCATGGCATGGGACAAGGCGACTTTAAATTATTGGCAGTACTGGGTGCGTGGCTTGGACCTATGATGTTACCCTTGATTATTTTATTATCATCATTGCTAGGCTCTATCGTTGGGCTTATCTTGATGAAAAAACAAGGTGAGAGCAAGCCTTTTGCCTTTGGTCCTTATATTGCTATTGCCGGTATTGTGGCATTGTTATACGGCTCAGATATCGTTAATTGGTATTTAGGTATGTATACTTAAGCAATAGCCATTTCCCGATAGTTATGTTTAACCTTTCATTGATTACAGTCATTATCCTTCTATCAGTCAGATAAGTCATCATTATGTCAAAATACGCAGCAGCACCTTCACCTTATTCGCATCAGCCGCAAACGCCTGAGCATAAAAGTAAAATATTGGTAGTGGGTTTAACGGGTGGTATCGGCAGTGGCAAATCAGCCGCCAGCGACTGGTTCGCACAGCAGGGAATCGATATTATTGATGCAGATGTCATTGCACATCAAGTAGTGGTCAAAGGCAGCTCAACGTTGCGCAAAATCCAGAGGAAATTTGGTGATTGGGTGCTAAACGCCAATGGTGATATGGATCGCGCCGCTGTACGGACCCATGTGTTTACTTACCCTGATGCCCTAATTGAGCTTGAAGCGATTACCCATCCCGCGATACGCGAAGCTGCAAAAAAGCAATTGGCAGAGAGTACCTCGCCGTATGTGGTGTTGTCAGCGCCGTTATTGATTGAAGCGGCAGAAGCTGGGCTTGCCAATTTATGTCAACGTATTTTGGTGATGGATGCCACAGAAAATACCCAACTTGCACGAGCCAGTCAACGTGATGCGCTAAGTGTGCAAAAAATTAAAGCCATTATGGTCAATCAGCTAAGCCGTGAAGAGCGCAATCGTCATGCGGATGATGTGGTATTAAATGAGAGTGATCTTGCGGCGCTATATGTACAATTAGAGCCGCTCCATCAAGACTATCTTAAACTTGCCCAGCAGCTAAAGTTCGCTGCCGATTAATCTCATACAAAGCCATACCTGTCGCCACACTGACATTTAAGCTTTGTAAGTTGCCATGCTCGTTGCCTGACATCGGAATATAAACCAGCTCATCGCAGCTTTCTGTTGTCAGGCGACGCATCCCCTCACCTTCTGAACCCATGATAATAGCCGTCTTACCAGTCAGATCTGCAGCATGGATTGGTTTGGCATCGGCATTAAGAGCGGTACCAAACACAAAAACGCCGGCATTTTTAATTTTTGTCAGCGTGCGTGCTAGATTGGTCACGCTAACAATAGGCATCATTTCAGCTGCACCGACAGATACTTTAGCAACCGTTGGCGTCAAGCTAGCTGCATGATGTTTCGGACAAATGACTGCATCGACACCCATGGCTACTGCTGTACGCAAACAAGCGCCAAAATTATGGGCGTCCGTAATTTGGTCTAGTACCAGTAACAAACAATCATCTCGACCAGCAAGCGTATCTAGCAAACCTTCATCAGCGAAGCCTAATGGACGGGCGTTCAGCACTACGCCTTGATGTTGCGGGCTACCACACAGCTGAGTAAGTTTGTCTTTTTGCGTTGGTTGAATACTGATGCCATTATCACGTGCTTGCGCCATAATAGCCTGTACATGACTGTCAGTCTCGCGCCCTTGCTGTACAAATAAGCTCAGTCCATCAAGAGGACGGTATTCGAGCAAAGCATCAATGGCATGAATGCCATAAAAATAGGTAGGTTTTGCCATAATAGGCCTATTGATTATAAAGTGGGTATTGCACAGTGTTATAAAAAACATGCAATAAAAATAGAGATGTGTAATTGTAGCAATTAATGACCAGCTTCATCTAAATAATGTCAGCAAAAAAAAGAAATAAACCTGATAAGATTTATTTCTTTGGAATCATTGGCTTTTTGGCGTTATCAATTATCTAAGCGCACTTTGAAGCATATTAGCCTTCTAAGTGGCAGATATACTGGACAATCTCTTCTGTGCGTAAATTGAAACCACTATTACCTTCAACCACGAATGACTGTCCTGCGCGGTAGTAGCTGAACTCCTCTTCCCCATTTATTTTGACTTCACACTCACCGCTAGTGATTTCAATACGTTCAGATGTATTGGTACTAAAGTGATAATGCTCGACCAAATTATCACAAGGCAAGATAACACCTAATGTTTTATGACGACCGTCCTCAAACATAATGGTATGGCTTGAGCAACGACCATCATAGGATATCGTGGCTTGAGCATTGACTGTTACATTAGTAAATTGCGCCGCTGTCATAGTGGCTTCCTTATCAAATAATTATTGCCAACTAAAAAACCAAATTGAATGTGTAGATAAGCAAATGCTTAGATAAGCGTTGTTATATCTACCTTTTACCATCGACTCTAAATCATTTTTACTTTGCTGTGCGCTGATTATAGAATTGATTTATCTTATAGGTTTAAAAATAACCATTTATTACTGATACTTAATGACATACAGATTTATATCATATTCTATAAGCTCACGGCTCTGTAGTAGAATGGATAAAAATACGGTGATAAGAGTTTATCATTATGTGAGATTATGCTACCACATTATATCTATAAAATTTGTTACAGCGGCACGAAAGTTCAGCTTATTATGACAGCTTGGCTTGATGTTATTGATTACCTTTAATATTTGTATTTAAGGGTATTTACCACCATACTATTTGCCAATTGTATTTATCTATGTAGCAGTCTGAACCGAACCGATTCATTCCTTTATTTAACCTATTGTAAAGATGACCTCCTCGTATGATATGACATCGTATTTGAGGGTTGTTGTCTGTCATGAGAGGCGTTGATGCTAGTATCATTAACTTTACATCAGTTTGCGTTGATCGCTCAGCATGAGCTGAGTGTGGCTGAAGGCTTCAATGTCATTACCGGTGAGACAGGGGCTGGCAAATCACTATTGCTTGACGCGCTGTCTTTATGTGTCGGCGAGCGCGCAGACAGTGCGATGGTCCGGCATGGCGCCGCCCATGCCGATATCTACGCGCAATTTGATGTAGAAAATAATCCTGTCATTGCTCAGTGGTTTGCCAAAAATGAGCGAGGCTTAGAAGAGCCAGAAGTATTGATTCGCCGCCAGCTTAGCAATACGGGACGCTCAAAAGCGTGGTTGAATGGCGCGCCCGTTAGTTTGGCTGAGCTGAAAAGTTTGGGTGCATTACTGGTTAATATTCATAGCCAGCATGCCCAGCAAGCACTGTTAAAACCTCAGTTTGTGGTGCAATGGCTAGATGAAATGGCGCAGATAACCTCTATTGCTACGCAAACCACAAGTAGCTATCAAGCTTATCAGCAACTTAAACGCCGCGCTGACGATCTCGCTAGTCGTGAAGCGCAGCGCCAAGATCGTATTCAACTGTTGCAAAGCCAGCTAGCAGATATCGCACCATTATTAGTCGTTGATTATGCAGAAGTAGAAGCGGAACATGAAGAGCTGTCTAATCTTGAAGCACTCATGATCGAGGCCAGTCATGGCTTGCATCTGCTTGATAATGATACCGATGAGCCCGATGTAATGACCTTACTCGGCCAAGCGATTAAGCTGTGCGATAATCAAATGAGCGTGAGCCAAACCTTTGAGCAAGCTTCAGAACAGCTGCATTTGGCGCAGCAGCAAATCACTGAAGTGACTGGCTTATTGTCAGATTATGCTGAGCAGCAATTACCTGATCCTGAGCGTTTGCAGTCATTAGACAGTTTAATCAGCTTAGGTCATCGCCTATCACGTAAGCATAACTTGCCAGCGAGCGACTTGATTCATGAAGCAAAAGGCTGGGAAGCGCAATTAGAACAATTAGAAAACGAGCCAAGCAGCGATGCAATGGCAGCGCAAATCGAGCAAGCATGGCAAGAGTATGTAGCACTAGCAACTGAGCTAAATAAAAAACGCGTAAAAGCTGCACCGATTGTCAGTAAACAGCTGATTAAGCAACTACAGCCGCTTGCCCTACCTAATGCACGTTGTGAATTCGTTTTTACCAAAAAGACCGATGTCAGCCAATATAATGGACAAGGCTGTTATGATATAGACTTATTATTCAGCGCCAACGTCGGTATGCCGATGCAGCCGCTACACAAAATCGCTTCAGGCGGTGAGCTATCACGTATGGCGCTAGTGATGCAGGTCTTGCAAGCGACCAATGCAGATAATAATGCGGCAAAACCTATGCTAGTCTTTGACGAAGTCGATGTTGGTATCAGTGGTGGTACGGCACAAGTGGTGGGTGAGCTGTTGCGCGCCCTTGGGCAAACGCAGCAATTACTCGCCATTACCCACCAAGCCCAAGTCGCTGCGCAAGCGCATCAGCATATCTTGGTACAAAAACACCATGACGAGCAAACTGAAAGTGAGCTTGTCATCTTAACCGAGAGTGCGCAAGTAGATGAGCTGGCACGTATGTCTGGTGGTGTTATTATCACCGATGTCACTCGTGACCATGCGCGCAGTCTATTGAGCGATGTTAAATGATCATTGATTGACCACCATAAACACCTTCTGACGGCTAAATCCTTGCTTTAGTTGATTTTTTATTCATTATCGCCATATAGTGGTGTCAGCTCTGTTATTTTACCTTTATTAGTAGGTTGCATTTGTCTCTATGTCCAAAGCCAATTTGACCCATCATTTTTTAATCGCGGCGCCTGAACTGTCAGACCCACGGTTTGAGCAGGCGCTGATTTATATCTGTCGTCATGATAAACACGGTGCCCTCGGTCTGATGGTCAATCGTCCATTAGAGCAGGCACGCGTGGGAAAACTGCTAGAAGATCTGGATATTGAGGTTACAAACGCACAGGTGATGGAAGATCTGGCATTAGAAGGTGGACCTATGTACCCTGAGGTTGGCTTTGTACTGCATACAGGGCAGCCAGAATGGGCATCCTCATTTGCCATCTCAGAAAATGTCTGCATCACTACCAGCCAAGATATCCTCAAACGTATTGCAGCCGGTCAAGGCGTTGGTCATTATCAGCTCTGTTTAGGTCATGCCAGCTGGGGTAAAAAACAGCTCGATCGTGAGCTTGCCAACGGCGATTGGCTGGTATGCCCTGCTGATTTAAACTTATTGTTTGATACGCCTTTTGAGGAACGGTGGCAAATGGCCGCTGATAAGATTGGGGTTAATTTTGATTATTTAAGCAGTGACATCGGTCATGCTTAATTTCATACGCTGAACGAATACAGAACTAAAAATAGGAAACACCCCTTATTATGGTAGATAGCACTCTTATAAAAGACAGTACTGACACTAGCGTTGCTGAGCCAGCGATTAAGCCACACCTTATCTTAGCCTTAGATTATGGGGTTAAAAAAATGGGCATGGCACTCGGTAATAGCTTGACAGAAACGGCGCGTGCCTTTGATATTTTAGCGATGAATAATGGGCAACCTGATTGGGATAATCTACTCGGTATTATCAAGGTTTGGGGCGTGGCAAAGGTAGTAGTCGGACTGCCGTTAAATATGGACGGTAGCAGCTCTATGCTGTCAAAACGCGCACATAAATTTGCCCGTCGTCTGGCACATAGAATCATGGAGCAGCATTTACCTGTCATCGTATCTCTATGCGATGAGCGCCTAACATCGGTCGCCGCGCGTGAGATAGCATGGGAAAATGGCTGGATTAAACATGAGCGCGCTCCGATTGATGATATCTCTGCCTGTATTTTAATGTCGACCTACTTTGCTGATCCTCATAGCAGTATCGCCATCGACGCCATCAAAGCAGATTAATTGAGCATTAGCTTTCTTTTTAATGTCCCATCAATACCTGATATAGTCCGTTCTACATAAAAGAAATACAAATGTTATCAATCACTACTGGGGTTAATTTTCCTTGCTTGCTGTGCCTACGCAGACAGAGGCTGCGAATAATTAACCCCATTAGTTCTGTACCCTTTTAAAAGTGAATTAACTGTACCTCCTCAATCCAAACGAATAAATGACTGATTATTATGACCTCTGTCTCAGACCACTCTTTGCACAATTCTTTGCACAATAGCTCGCGACATGGTTTTGCACCGCTTGCTATTGCGCGTATCAAAGGCGCCCAACGTGTCAACCAAATAGCCGTCTATCTCATTTATGCCGCTATTATCGCTTTTATGGTTTTTGGCACCATTGCTAGTATCAAAGCTTTTCATGACAATCAGCTCCTGTATCAACTATTCTACAACTTACCTTATGCTTTGGTGGCACTGACTATTCCATTGACGCTATATAATGCCTTTATCATCTATCGCTATCGTCTCAATCAAACCTCGATGGTTATCATGACCATTGGTGTCTCAAGTATTATCCTGATCGGCGGACTGTTATTTGCCGATACGGCTTGGTTAGGATTGGCATCGTGGCTCGGTGTGGCTTTTTTATTTAAGGTGAGCTTTAAGCGCTTCTTTAATTTCTTAGCCCTATCCGACTTACCTGAGAATAATAACAGCACTGAAAACAATAAAGATATTATCGCTATTGACGCAGAAAATAGGCCTTTATAAAATCATTAGAAAACAAGTATTCAGCTACCAAACTTATCTATTAGGTTTATATAACAAAATATGACGACTTCAATATTAGACACGACTATTCACCATCATCTAGATACCCAAGGACTGATTTGTCCTGAGCCGGTCATGATGCTACATAAGACGATTCGTAAAGCGGATGGCGGCGATGTGATTGAGATATTAGCCACTGATCCTGCCACTACGCGTGACATTCCTAATTTCTGCCGGCACTTGGGACATACCCTTGTCCATCAAGAAACGCTAAACGATGCGCCAACCTATCGTTATTTAGTCAAGAAAAAGAGCGCTTAGCGCAATATATAATGCAGAAATATCTTTGCGTTATAAAAAATACATCATTCATATCTGAAAGGTAGGTCGCGTGTTAGCAACAGAAATACAGTACGTGCAATGGCACGAAAATGAAACCTTACGTCAGGCTCGCTGGTTGTCTCAAAGCAATCATGTGCCGCCTGCACGTATTGTTGTGGTCGACGACAAAACGACAGCCGATGAGGCTTATCGCTTGGCTTGTGCTGGAACGTCAATGCTGTGGCGCGGTGACTTTAATAATGCAAGGCAACTGCTGCAAGCCATCACTCGACGCATTGACCGTGCGAATGAGCGTTCTGAGCAGCGCAAAATTAACAAAGCGACCAACAAATCCGCTAAGTCCGCTAAATCTACAGATGAGGCTTCAGTATCCTCTAAAGACATCCCTAATCTTTTTCATCAGCAACGCCAAGTCCAATCTCAGCGTTCGCGCCTATTAAGCCGTTTATTATTAGAGCTTGATGCCGGTTATGTCAGCCAGTTACGCCGCGCCCCTGATGTCGGTGCTGCTTGTACCGCTGCTTTTGGTGAGTTGAATGAGTCATGTCTAATTTCATTTCGTGACCTGCAAGGTGCCTTAGGTGCGACAGGGTGGCGCGTAAAAGGTGTGGCAATCGAAAATTTGGGTTTATCAATTTTCCCACATTATGGCGTCTTTGCACCGACTCGTCATGAGTATGTACAGTTGTTGCTCGATGCACCGTTGCCAGCCGTTTATGATGTCGCCTTTGATATCGGTACCGGAACCGGTTTGCTTGCTATTATTCTGGCGCAGCGCGGTGTGAAGCAAGTGATTGCGACGGACTTAAATCCGCGTGCATTAGCCTGCGCTAGTGACAACCTTACACGTTTAGATTTACCTGCAGTGCAATTGCAGCAAGCGGACTTGTATCCGACTGATGCGCCATTGGCTAATTTGCTGGTCTGTAATCCACCTTGGTTGCCTGCCAAGCCAACCTCGCCCTTAGAATTCGCCGTCTATGATGCCAATAGCACGATGTTACGTGGGTTTTTGCAAGGCGCAAAGCAACATTTAGCTGAGCAAGGAGAGGTCTGGTTGATTCTGTCAGATTTGGCAGAACATTTGCAGTTGCGCAGCCGCGATGAATTATTGGGCTGGTTTGCTAATGCTGGTTTAGAAGTAAAATACCGTCTCGATACCCAACCTAAACACGGTCGAAGCCAAGACGATACTGATCCACTATTTGCAGCGCGTAATGCGGAAGTCACCTCGCTATGGTGTTTGGTAGCTGTTAATACTTAAAGGGTAAAAATGACTTTGCCAAATTTTATTAATTGATAATCAGTTTAAAATAAAAAATATCGTCTATATTAACTCGGATTTTCTTATACCACTACTGAGTATGTCTTATGAGCCGCGACCGTGCCGTACAGCAGCGCCAACCAAAAGCGCTGGCCGTAGATGATGAACCGGCTTATATAACCGAATTTCGTCAAGCAATGCTGGCTCGTGGTTTGGCCACACGTACCCGTAACGCCTATGTGCGTGATTTGCGCTCCTGCGAATTAACCAATCACGCGGCATTAACGCGTTGGCAGCCCGAAGACGTGCTCCACTGCCTGTCTATTCTCACTCAAGATGGCAAAACGCCGCGTACGCAAGCGCGCATGCTTTCAAGTTTGCGTCAGTTTTATCTGTGGATGATTGCCAGCAACCTACGTGAAGACAATCCTTGTGAGCGTGTTAAAAGCCCAAAACTTGGTCGTCCACTGCCAAAAGATTTGGCAGAAGCTGACGTTGATAATCTCCTTGCCGCGCCCGATAGTAGTACTGCGCTAGGGCTACGTGATAAAGCCATGTTAGAGGTACTTTACGCTTGCGGTTTGCGCGTCAGTGAGTTGGTTAACTTGTCTCTTGAACAAGTGAATCTAAACTCAGGCTGGCTGCAAATCACGGGGAAAGGCAATAAAACCCGCTTAGTGCCTTTAGGGGAATATGCATCAGATGCGCTTGAAGATTATTTGACGCATGGACGTGGTGATTTGATAGCCCATTTAAAAGCAGGAAATTGCCAAGCAGTGTTTTTGACCGCCCAAGGTGGCTATATGACCCGGCAAAACTTTTGGTATCTGCTAAAGAAATACGCCAAAGTTGCCAGTATTGATAAAGACCTATCACCGCATACCTTACGTCATGCTTTTGCTACCCATTTACTCAATCACGGTGCGGATTTACGGAGCGTGCAGTTATTGCTGGGACATAGTGATTTATCGACGACGCAGATATATACCCATGTGGCGACGGCTAGATTGCAAAAACTTCATGCTGAACATCATCCAAGGGGTTAGATTACTGATTTACGAGATATTATTAACAATATAAAAATTTATAAATTAAAGCAAAAAAACGGCAATATTATAATAATACTGCCGTTTTTTCATACTTAATAGAAACGTAATCTTGCTTATATGCTATAGCGATAATGAGGACAAGCCTGCATATTCTGTGCCTTTTGATAGTACATAACGCTTACTGGTTTCCCCATCCGTTAAGAAGCCACCAAACGTCTGTGATACAGCGCTAAACAGAATAATACTGACAGCAGACAATGCTTCTTCAGCCAACTCTGTGGTATTTAATAGCTCTTTGGCTTTGGCCACACTAATCACAGCACAGCTTTCATTTTCACTAAGACGAGGCTTGGTCTCTTCATTATAGTTTTTATAACAAAAAGCGATAGACACATATTCATCACAACCAGATAGCTCAGCCAGATAAGCTTTATCGATAGTTTTTACTGCTTCCACACATTTGACACCCGGCTGTTTTTTGAGAGGCTTAATACGCTTACTATGCACGATATGAATAAATGTTTCTTGCGCTGGGTTTATTTTCGTTTTGATTTTAGACTTCATATTTAAGCATCCTTTCTAATTAAGTAAAGCTTGGTGAGTTTAATCTTAGTAAGCTGGTACAACTCCTAGTATGACCGTAATTCTTCATATCAAGAAGACACTACAATAAATAGTTGACCAATTAGTTAGCTTTATTAGTATTCCATAGCTTCAATAAGGATGCTATAGCATTTACGATATAAATGCGTAAACGGGTAACTTCAACCTGACATAAATCTGACAATCGTTCCTGTCAAATACCCCTCCTTTAGTGCCCATCACAATTTCCACTAATACGTAGCTGCAAATCTTCCCTTTTATCGTTACAATACTCATCATAATGTGCACCCTGTTCATTTGAGCAATGCACCACCTTTTACTTATCTATAATCCGAGAATTCCATGAGCCATAGACCACCTAGCGATCTATTAGAAAAAGCAAAATACTGGCGCGAAGATATTAATTTTCGCGAAGACGTACTCGGCAAGCCGTTTGATTTTGCGACCACGTGGGGTATTTTTTCACCACAAAAGCTCGATGACGGTAGCTTGATGTTACTTGATTATGTGGATTTTCAGGCGGATGATGACTCGATAGATTTGGGCTGTGGCTACGGCGTTCTGGGTATGGCAGCAGCGCGCGAATGTCCTAATGGTCAGCATACTTTGATTGATAAAGACTTTATGGCAGTAGAATATGCACGCCTTAATTGTGAAAAGAATGGTCTAAAAAATGTCGATGTACATTTATCAAATGGCTTTAATCACGTGGCAAAAGACAAAGACTTTAGCCTTGTGATGTCAAACTTACCAGCCAAAGTAGGCAAAGAGCAGCATTACCTTTATTTCCTAGATGCTCATGCGCGTATGCGTAAAGGTGGACGCTTTTACGTGGTGACGATTAATGGCTTACGTCAATTTATGAAACGCTCATTTACCGAAGTCTTTGGTAATAGCGAAAAGGTAAAACAGGGCAAGACTTATACGATTACCATGGCAACCAAAGATTAAATCCTAGAATCAGACAAATAAAAAGCACGCTAAATCATATGGCTAAACTTTTAGATTTACCTCATTTTGAGAGTTACATCTGCCGTTTCAGTAAATATCCACCCAACAATGCACTGGCAATAATCGGTAATATCACCATCAGTAGCGGCGAAAAGCCCGTTGCTAGTGAAACAAAACCGACCAAATCCTGCACATAACTAAATAGCAGCCCAAATAATAATGCCACGACGATACGCAAGCCGAGACTGTGCGTACGCAATGAGCCAAAGACAAACGAGCAGGCGACAATCACTAATGACAAGATAGACAAGGGTGATAATAGCTTTTGCCAAAACGCCAGCTCATGACTTAAAGAGCGAGTGCCTTGCTGACGCATAAATTGACGATGCTCATAAAGTTGCGTAAGAGATAAATCTTCGGCTTGACGCGTGAGCAAATACACAGACTCAGGGGCAAACGGTAAACTCAATGTGTCTGTGGGCGATATGGCTTGGCTACTTTCAAAGCCTTGATTAATCATCAGCTTGGTCATATTGTTCAGCTGCCACTCATAACGATATTGCTCGCTCGGTTTGCTGCTAGCGGTAGCAAGCGCCTCGCGCCCGATATATTTACCACCTTCAGCATGAATGGCAGTTTGCAAGTTGCCGTTATTATCTAAGTGCCAACGCTTTACCTGACCGATATTCCCTTTGACATCAGCATAATCGATATACAAGATATCACTACCACCCGGCTTAGCACTGCCGTCTTTTGTATTCTCAAAGCGTGGTTGCACTGTCCAGTAACCACGTACTGAAGTCACTAGCGAGCTGTTATCCTCACTATTAATCTCATTTGCCAATTGATTGGAATACGGCAACACAAACTGGTTAATGAATAATGCTAATACTACAAAAATCATAGCTGGCTGCAATACCCAACTGACGATTCGATAAACGCTAATACCAGCAGCTCGCATGACGACCAGTTCACTGTTATTGGCCAGCAAGCCCAAACCAACGACCGCACCCAATAATGCCCCTGTTGGGATAAATTGTTCTAAAAAATAAGGCGAGCGATAAAAGATATATCTGATTGCCTCTCCCATCGTATAGCTATCATCTAGCGAATCAAGCTCAGATAAATAAGAGAATACCAGCTGTAATGCCCATAGCCCTATGACCGCCGCGATAATCGCTAGCAAGGCATTTAGTTTCACATAGCGGCTAAGCACTTTGAGGTTAGTCGGTTTTGGGCTAAGTAGCGATTGAGCATTTGGCGAATTCGGCTTCGATGATTTAGAGAATAGAGCACTCATTAGGATTGCCCTCCTTGTGAGCTACTATTTTGATTGTCGGTAACCGTCAAAAGCTCATTTTCTGGCTTGCGAAAGCGCAATCGGTGCTGCACGCGGCTACCCCAATTCATATACAGTGCCAATGCCATAAACCCTAAGATGAGCCATGCATAAGCCCACACGCTTACACTGCCTTTACCGACAGCATTTTTGAGTGAGATGATACCGAGTGCGCAGCTGACAAACAGTAAAATAGAGGGAAATAGGCGTAACCAACGACCTTGACGTGGACGAACTTGCGCCAGTGGTACGGCGAGCATCGGCGCAATAATCATCAGCCATGGTAACGATAAACGATAACCAAGCTCGCCTTGGGCCGCACGCATGGCATTATTACTGCCCACTTGCGCATTGCCTGTTGCCGCCTGCCATAACGGTCCAATCGCTTGCGTCTCGATATTGTCTTCAGTGATGACTTCTTTCGACGACTCCGTCAAGGTAATACGATAGCGATCAAAACCTACTTGATTGTATTTCAAGCTACCAGCCCCGACTTCATAACGGCGACCTTGGAACAAATCCAATTGGGTCACGCCACTATTGCCCGTATCTACTTGTTCAGCACGTTTGGCAAGCGTAATCGTGTCTTTGCTAATATTATTATTGGCAAGCGCTGTGGGCAATTCTGGAATATTAAGCTGTTCGGCAGTTTCGACATCGATGTTATTTTCAAGATCCATGGTACTATTTTTAGCAGTATTATTTTTAGCCCCACTGCCCTTTTTTTCAGGCTCAGACTGAATCAATATCACATCTTGTAATTGTTTTTTATCATCACTTAAACTGCCCACATACAGATGATAATTGCCACTGCTGATAAATTGATTGGGGCGAATTAAGTCAAAGGCACTGGTCAACGCTTGCTGTTGCCAGACATTCTCAGATGAACGCACGCCCCATGGCTTACCAACGATGGATAATGCTGCCTCACCCACAAACAATGCCAAAATCAATGGCGTCATCAAGCGCCCAAGCCGACCGCGCGACACGCCACTGGCATTAATCACCGCCATTTCTTGGTCAACATACAGGCGCCCAAATACCAGCATTAACGCAATAAAAAACGCTAATGGTAGGATAAGCTCTAAGAAATACGGTAGGTTATAACCAATGATGGTAAACAGCAAACCGATGTCTAAATTACCTTCAGCTGCGATACCAAAATAGCGTATCAAACGTCCGCCCAGCATCATCACCACTAAAAACCCCAAGACTAATGCGGTCGTTGAGGCAACTTGTTGGGTCATATAGCGGCGTAATATCACAGTAGGCACTCTTAGCGGTTGTAGAAGTTGGCGTTCGTGCGGTTCATCGCGACTGTATTGATAAGGACAGTTAAGCTTGACCAGAGACGATAGGCATAACCGCTAATGCTAGCATATTTCTAGAAAAAATAGCGTGGAAATGTGTTTGGAAACATTACCTAGCCGTTATCAATAACGCATTTATTACTCACTCATCAACAGGGTTAAATAGGGACGTAACTGCGTTATTTAAAACCTAATCGCATTATATAAGATATAAGCGCTTTAACTCAGACATCACGAGTAAGTCTCTCATACATGCTTTCTAACTGAATTTGTGTACTGTACGTATCACGTACTGAATACTATCAGCATTAGTTGTTAGTATTTAACGTTAGTTAACATTCAAAATTATTTAAGATTTAGCATCTACACTTATATCGTTTACTAATTAACGGAGCATAAAATGTCTATTCCCTCTACTTTACTTGGATTAGCTGGTGGTCAATTTAATGAGATTGATTGGTCAAATTGCGCTATCGTCATGATTGATTTTCAGAATGAATATGTTGACGGCGCGATGCCGTTAGGTGATGCCGGTAGTAAAGCTACTGCGAACGCGTGCCTGCTACTCGATAGAGCTAGAAGCGAAGCTATCCCGATATTTCATGTTACTCATCACGGGCAGGATAATGACAAAATTTTCAATCCATTATCATCAAAAGTAGATATTATTAATAGCCTGCAGCCCATTAATGACGAAAAAACCATTGTTAAAATGCACCCTAATGCATTTTATGATACCGAGCTGCAAGCGCTAATAAAATCGGCTGGTAAGCAACAAATTATTTTTGCAGGCTTTATGAGCCATATGTGCGTCAGCTCAAGCGTCAGAGCAGCCTTTGATTTGGGTTTTGAAAATTTTGTTTGCCATGATGCTTGTGCCACGCGCGATCTGCCTAGTGTTGCAGGACAAGTCATAACGGCTAGTACTGTGCATGACAGTGCGATGGCTGCACTTCAAGATAGATTTGCCGCTCTAGTAGCGACTGATAAGTTGACTAACAGCTAACGACAGACCCTAGAATAATGCAAGAAATAGCTCCAGAAACATTACCTAACCCTTGCTAACTGCGTACTGTATGCCGATATGCTACACTACTATGCTTGCTTGATAGGTGTGCTATTTAAGATAAGTAGCAGTTAGAATACACTATCGACTCAAATGCGTTAGCAGGTAAAATTTGATATCTTTTTAAATTTGACACCTTACTGTATTCACGCTTTTAAAAAAATGCATTCATCTAATAAGGATAACAATATATGAATATTAAATTAACGCAAAGTTTACCGAAAACCCATACACAAAAAATTCTTAAAAAAGAAGCCAAAAGCAAAGATGCCGCTTGCCTCGTCGTCTTAATCGATGATAAGAAAAACATCTTAGCAGAGTCGGTATTGAGCGATTATCAAAGCCGTATTGCGCAATTGATGGAAGTATCACATTTTAATGGTAAAGCCTGCGAAACCGTCGCTGATTATGCGCTCGCTGGCGACAAGAAAACCACGAAAGAAAATCCAGTACAGCTATTACTCGTTGGTGTGGGTAATCTTGATAAGCTTGGTCACAGCGTATTGCAAAAAATCGCCAATACCATCTATCAAAGCACGCAAAAACGTGTTGACTCTATCACCGTTGCTTTAGGTGATGCTTTAGAAGAAAATCATTTCAGCCAGTTTGCCCTTAATTTATTGGCAGCAAGCTACCGTTTTGATAAATACAAATCTGAACAAAGCACGCCTGTTTTAACCGACATCTATTTATTGGCTGACGAGTCATTAGAAGCTGCGTTAACATTTGCCCAAGCGGTATTCGCTGGTCAAAGCTTAACCCGTGACGTCGCCAATGAGCCGGGCAATATCTGTTTCCCTGCTTACATGGCCGAACAAGCCGAAGCGCTTGCTAAAGCTTATCCTGACTTATTAAAAGTCACCGTCTTGGGTGAAGATGAGATGTCAGCGCTGGGTATGAACTGCTTCTTAGCGGTTGCCCAAGGCTCAGCCAAAGAAGGCAAATTGGTATTGTTAGAGTACCGCGGTAAATCTAACTTTAGCGCTAAAGTCGGCGCTAGCAAAATCGCCAATAGTGGTGCAAAAGTAACAGGCGGTCTAAAAGCCTTGGCGGATAAATTACCGACCAAAGCTGCTAGTAAAAAATCTGACAAAAACAGCGATGTAAAAACTGTCAATGATGATGCGCCTATCGTCTTAGTCGGTAAGGGCGTGACCTTTGATTCAGGCGGTATCTCAATCAAACCCGGTGCGGCGATGGATGAGATGAAATTTGATATGGGCGGTTCAGCATCGGTACTTGGTACGATTAAAGCTTTATGTGAAGCGCGTCTCCCGATCAACGTCGTTGGTGCGCTTGCTTGTGCAGAAAACATGCCATCAGGGGATGCCACGCGCCCAGGCGATATTGTCAAAGCCATGAATGGCAAATCGGTTGAAATCTTAAATACCGATGCCGAAGGTCGTTTGGTATTGGCCGATACATTATGCTACGTACAGCGCTATAATCCAAAAGCCATTATCGATGTGGCAACGTTGACCGGCGCTTGTGTGGTTGCCTTAGGTCATGTGCGCTCAGCGGTATTTAGTAATGACGAAGACGTGTTGTTTGAATTAGAAAACGCCAGTCATTTGTCGGGCGATTTAATCTGGCATATGCCGTTAGATGATGAGTATCAAGCGCAGCTTGACTCGCCTATCGCTGATATGCAAAACATCGGTGGTAAAGGTGGCGGGGCTATCACAGCCGCTTGCTTCTTATCGCGCTTCGTTGAAGAAGGTCAAGCATGGGCGCATTTGGATATCGCTGGTACGGCATGGAATTCAGGTAAAGACAAAGCAGCAACTGGTCGCCCTGTTCCGCTATTTATGCAATACCTCAAAAACAGCGCAAACAATGCCTAATCCGCTATCAATAATCTATTGGTAAAATACCAATTTATGAAAATGAATTTATGAATATCAGTTTTTATATTTTAAGTGAGAGTAAAGCCCAAGATATCTTGGGCTTTATTTGTCAATTGACCCAAACCGCGCTGAATAAAAGCGCTCAGTCGCTGTTGATTCTCATTGATAAAGATGATGAATTGCTATCGACACTTGATGAGGCGCTATGGTCATATGATGCCGCAAGCTTTATACCGCATCAGCGACTTTTGCACGCTACTATTTCTGAGCCTAAAGATGCTAGCAAATCTGTGCAAGAGAATAACGAGGCATTAGCCCCTGTTTTACTTAGCAGTTATATGCCAGCGGATTTTAAAGGTATTGTCCTAAATACCACCATCCATCCTGTCAATCGTTTTATGGCAGCGACCAATAATGCCCAGCCTACTCGGGTGCTTGAGCTGATAAAACCTGACCCTGAGAGTACGCAAGAAGGTCGGCATAAATACAAAGCCTATCAACAATTGGGCTACGAGCTGACCCATTTTAAGGTTTAGCTATAAAATCCCTTTATTTCTCGTCCTAAAAAACACTTCTATTTTTTCACATTGCGCACTTTTACTTCACCTTATGTGTTTAGGTAGACATGGGTTAAAGGTAGGCGTTTATCTTAAAAAAATGCTACCATCCTTCGATTACTTTTCCGTTCTATTATAAATTTTATATTTATTGACAAAGTCGAGGGTGTATAGATGCGTTCATTGATTGCGATGTACCAGCGTATAGGGCTGGTGCCGCTTATTATTATCGGTTTAATATTAGGCGTTTTGATTGGCTGGCTGGCACCAAATATCGGTGTTGCGCTGGGCCTATTAGGGACGCTATTTGTCGGCGCGCTAAAAGCAGTCGCGCCGATATTGGTCTTTATTTTGGTCATGGCAGCGATTAGCCAACATCGCAGTGGCAATGAAGTGTATGTCAAGCCGGTGTTGATTATGTATATGTTTGGCACTTTTTTGGCAGCACTGACCGCCGTTGGCGCAAGCTTTTTATTCCCTACCGAGCTAATATTGGTCAATGCCAACATTGAGCAAGTACCCCCTGCTAACCTGCAAGAAGTACTCACCAACTTGCTGATGAATTTGGTTGCCAACCCTGTGCAGGCTATCGCTGATGCCAATTATATTGGTATTTTAGCGTGGGCAATCATCATTGGTTTTGCCCTACGTCAAGCCAGCGATACCGCGCGAGCCGTGGTCAGTGATTTTTCTGATGCCATCTCGCAAGTGGTCAAATGGGTCATTGCGCTAGCGCCATTTGGTATTTTAGGCTTGGTTGCCAATACCGTCGCTGAGACAGGCTTTGCCGCCCTAGCAGGTTATGCGCGCATCTTGATGGTACTGGTCGGTTGTATGTTGTTTATTGCGCTAGTAGTCAACCCTATTATCGTCTTAGTTAAGACGGGTAAAAACCCTTTCCCACTGGTATTTACTTGTCTGCGTGAATCGGGGATTACCGCGTTTTTTACCCGTTCATCAGCCGCCAATATTCCGGTTAATATGAACCTTGCGCGTAAATTGGGTCTACACGAAGACACTTATTCAGTCACCATTCCGCTAGGTGCAACCATCAATATGGCGGGTGCGGCGATTACCATTAACGTCTTAACGCTAGCAGCCGCGCATACACTTGGTATCGAAGTAAGCTTTGCCTCAGCGCTACTACTAAGTTTGGTCGCAACGATTAGTGCTTGCGGCGCTTCTGGTGTGGCTGGTGGTTCTCTACTTTTAATTCCATTAGCTGCGAGCTTATTTAGTATTCCAAACGACATCGCCATGCAAGTGGTGGCAATTGGCTTTATCATCGGGGTGGTACAAGATTCCGCTGAAACTGCCTTAAACTCATCAACAGACGTCTTATTTACCGCTGCCGCTGATCCAAAATATGCGCGTTAGTTGTTAGTTGTTATTTGTTAGTTATTGACGTTGGTTTTAATGAAAAACCGTCATTTTTAAAGCGGTATTTTTAATAGTATAAAGGGTCTCATTTAGAGACCCTTTTTTATGGGTAATGATAAGACGTTGGCTATTTTAAATGCTCGACGTCTACTTCAATCACCGGCATCTGCATATCAAGCTGGCGCTTTAATTGGCGCAGCTGCTCAACCTCATCTAGTAACTCCAGTATCAAACCAATCGCCGGCACGCTGGCTTCAAAGTCGCGGCTGAGTCGCGAGGCACGGCGTACGGTTGTCAACTGATAACCGGTAAATTGCTGACGCTCTGGTACATCATATTCGATAATATTTTCTTCAAGCAATTCGATGACCCATTGGCGCTCTTGCCCACAGGCAGATACAAGCTCATCTAGGCTCAAGATAATGTCGGTAAATTCAGGCGAGTGTTTCATAGCGATTATCCTCGTTTTTCTTTATTTTATCGTTATCGTCTACATCTCTATTAAGGTATTAAACGGCTTTTATAAATCTATTTGTTTATCGTTCAATGGTTGTGTCAGTGAAGGCTTGTTTTAGTGCTTCATAAGCGTTGATTTCCGCTTCACTATTGATATCTGGATTGACAATATTTAGGGTTAAGTATAAATCGCCTGCTTCTTTAGCAGGAATACCTTTGCCTTTTAGACGTAAATTGCTGCCTGATTTGCTATTTTTAGGAATTGTCACACCTAGTGTGCCCGCTGGCGTATTAACATTAATTTTTTCACCCAGTGCTGCCTCCCATGGGGCGATGTTTACAGTTTGGTAAATATCTGCGCCTTCGATACGGATATTTGAAGCATGACTGATTTTAACCTTTAAAAATAAATCACCATTTTTACCATTACCGCTGCCAGCCGCTCCTTGTCCAGCTAATCGAATTTGCTTGCCATCCGTAATGCCTTTAGGGATTTTAATTTTAAGGGTCTTATTATCGTAGCCCACACTGCCATTTGGCTGACGCACCGGAACATTTAACTTAATACTATAGTCATCACCGTTATAGACCGAAGCCAAATCAACCGTAATCTCGGCATGTTGATCTTGACCTTTACTATCTTGGTTGCCAAAGCCGCCATATTGCGACTGACCACTATTTTGTCCGCGTGCGCCGCGTCCAAATGCCGAAAAAATATCATCGAAGCGGAAACCTCCATCGCCGTAAGCCTCACCTTCCCCAAACTGATCTTTGATATCTTCCCAACGGAAGCCACCCTGACCAGCACCTGCTTGCCCGCCAAAACCGCCACCTTGACCAGCAAAAGGATTGTTTAGCATCGCATCATATTCAGCACGCTTGTCCTTATCTCTGATGGTTTCATAAGCATTATTAATCTCAGCAATCTTATTATCGGCATCTGGCGCATCGCTGACATCTGGATGATATTGACGGACGAGCTTACGATATCTTTTTTTAATATCGGCGTCTGAGGCGTCTTTGTTGACCCCTAAAATGTCATAGTAGTTTTTTTCTGCCATGTTATGTTCCTCAAAATAAGATCTATTAATAATAATGAAATGCCAATTGTAAACGCTAGTAATCGAAATTAGGTTGGCGATATAACAGATTGTGACCCTAGTCTACTTATAATGATAGCGCTAAAAAAACCAAATACCATTGTAGAAATATTACCAATATAGGGGATTCAACTTAAAAGCGATACCGTGCACTTGCTATACATTATTATCGTCTCTGCTAGGCAGATAGTAGTATGCAAGGGATATTTTTCTTTGAAACATACTGTTTACTATGAAGGATTTTTACTTTCAACTGATTTTATAATGAGAGAATCGACCAATAAATTGTTTATATTAACAGCAATCTAAATATAGCAAAATAGGTATATATATCATAACTTACTGTTAAAACAGCATTTTTGACCTAAAGAGTTTTTTTACAGAGCTGTAAGAATGTGAAAAGTTATTTCTTGTATGATGTTTTATATTATTTGTACTCATAGGGAGTATGCATAACATAGGCAAGAGTATCTGTCTATTTCTTCAATAGCCAAAAGGTTTTAAATGTCTTATTTAATCAAGTCTTTAGTCATCACTTTATCAATACTATTGAGCGCCACTGCTTTCGCCGGCAATACCAGCTACTACGGTAGCAAGTTCCACGGTAAGCGTACGGCAAGTGGTAGTATCTTCAATATGAACTCCCTGACAGCCGCACATAGAACGCTGCCGTTTGGTACGAAGGTACAAGTGACCAACAAAAAGACAAAGCAGAGTGTGATTGTGAAAATTACAGATAGAGGGCCTTTTATACGAGGTCGCATCCTTGATTTATCTAAAGCTGCTGCTGGTCAAATAAACTGTCAGCTTTGTACTACTACGATGGAAATCCTATCTTATGGTGATGGTCGATATCGTAGAGAGTAAGGCAATAAAGTAAAAAAAGGGAAGGCGTAAGCCTTCCCTTTTTTAATGACTGAGTTTTATCGCTTGGTTTCGATTAAAAACCAATTGATAAAAACCTCACGGTATTAGCCGATATTGGCTTCCATTTCTTCCAAGGTTGTCATTGCCAGTAGCAATTTTTCTTCATGTTGACTATGTTGTTGCTGTAGCACGGTTTGCTCATTCAGCAATACCATCAAATCAGCCTTACGACTTTCTTCATAAAGATCCGTATTCGCCAGCTTTTCTTCTAACACCAGCAGCTTTCCATCAATTGTTGCCAAGGTCTTTTCTGTATTTTCAATATCACGGCGAATAGGCGCGGTTAATTTGCGTTGTTCAGCGGCCAGCTTGCGCTGCGCATCTTTACCCACTTGCTTGCTTGCTTGGCTACCTACTGAATTGGCATCTGTTTCACGTGAAACAAACTTCTTACTCTCTTTTTTGCTTTTCTTCTTACTGGTATTTTTGTCTTGCGAATTTTCTTGTTTACGTTTTTCAGCAAGCCATTTACCATAATCACTGATGTCACCATCGAACTCATCGATTTGACCATCATGTACCAAAAATAGCTCATCACAGACATTGGCAATCAACTCGCGGTCATGCGAGACTAGTACCACTGCCCCTTCAAAACCTTGCAAAGCAATCGTCAACGCCTGACGCATTTGTAGGTCTAAATGGTTGGTTGGTTCATCGAGTACCAGCACGTTCGGACGTTGCCAAACAATCAAAGCCAATGTTAAGCGCGCACGCTCACCACCAGAAAATAGCTCGCTTATGGTATCGATACGGTCGCCACGGAAATCAAAGCTACCCAAAAACGAGCGTAACATCGCATCAGACGTTTTGCCTGCCAAACGACGCAACATCTCTATCGGCGTTGCCTTCGGATCAAGGATATCCATTTGATGCTGGTTAAAGTAGCCAAGCTTTAGCGTATCAGAAACGTTATAGCTGCCCTTTAATACGCCAAGCTCACCGACCAAGGCTTTAATCAAGGTCGACTTACCAGCGCCATTCATTCCAAGCAGCCCAATACGAGTATCAGGGGTAACTTGTACGTTTGCATTATAAAGAAGTGGCGTGTCGCTATAACCAATATCCGCATCGGTCAACTCAATCAATGGCGAGCTCATATTAGCCGGCTCATAAAAGCGAAACGAGAACGGGTTGTCTGCCATCATCGGCGACAGCTCTGCCATGCGCTCAAGCTGCTTGATACGGCTCTGCGCTTGCTTTGCTTTACTGGCTTTAGCACGGAAACGACGAATAAAGTCATCCAAATGTGCTTTGGTCGCTTCTTGCTTCTCAAACGCTTGCTGCTGCTGCGCCATACGCTCATGACGGGTTCGAATAAACTGCTGATAGTTACCGGTATAAAGGGTGATTTTTTGTTGCTCAACGTGCAAGATATGACCAACGGTGTTATCTAAGAACGTTTGATCATGCGAAATCACGATGACCAAACCAGTAAAAGCATTAATCCACGTCTCAAGCCACAAGATAGCATCCAAATCCAAATGGTTGGTTGGTTCATCGAGTAGCATCAAGTCAGCGCGGCTCATCAAGGTCTTAGCAAGGTTTAAGCGCATACGCCAACCCCCTGAAAACCCTTCTACTGGTAGTTCGTGCTGGTTGGTATTAAAACCAAGACCCGCCATAATTTGCGCGGCTTTGGTTGGCGTACGATAGCCATCAATCTCATCAAACTGCTGATGCAGCACACCAATCTGCTCATCACTGACACTGCTTAAGTCATTCAAAGTAGCATTAATCTCGTACCACTGCTCATCACCGCTTAGCACATAATCAATCGCCGTCTGTGTGGTCGCGCCAACTTCCTGCGCCATGTGCGCTACGTGCCAGCTATCAGGGATACTCACTTCACCCCTATCAAGGGTCACTTCGGTATCGCCGGTACCCATTCGTGTCAATAACAAGGCAAATAAGGTCGATTTTCCGGTCCCGTTATTGCCCGTTAAGCCAACTTTGTGGCCCGGATGTAGCTGGAAGCTTGCCCCTGCAAACAACTCACGACCATCACGGCGAACACCAACGTCTTTAAATTCGATCATATAATTTCTTCATCTCAGCGGTAATATAAAACATAAGGCAATAGGAAAAACACTTCTCTGGCGTGTTTACTGGCGGCTATTATTTCAAACGCCTAACCGATAGGCAAACAATTAAATAAGTATTTTAAATTCAAACCTTTATACTGCTACTAATTCCCTTGTATTAACAAACAACAAGGGGCATATATAAGTAGGTTATAATAGCAAATGCTACTGTTAGCCTTGACAAATCAATCATTAGCCCAATTATGTTATACTAGCAAAACACTATTGACATCAGGCAGTTAAGTACTGATATTCTCAATTAAAGCCTAGTTACTATGCTGTCTATATCGCAGTGGTGGTCCAACAATAGCGATACCTTGCATAAAGAATAGTGCAGTTGCCGGTAGGTCATGAATAGCAGCTATGAAAAGCTACTGGCAAGTCATCTTAGCCTGTATCAATAGACGACCTCGCATAGGTAAAAATAATAACATCTGATTTTAGCAATTGAGGTAGATATGAACCAACCAGCCAACCAATTTAATCCAAGCTCAAGCCAACCTGTCGATCCAACGGTTTTGAATCTGACTGACAGTGCAGCGCAAAAAGTCCGTCGCCTGCGTGAAGAAGAAGGCGATAACAACTTGATGCTACGCGTGTATGTGACGGGCGGCGGCTGCTCAGGCTTTTCTTATGGCTTTAACTTCGCCAATGAGCTCAATGAAGATGATGCCAACTTCGATAATAACGATGTGACCTTGGTCGTTGACTCATTAAGCTATCAATACCTGCAAGGCTCTACCGTTGATTATACCGAAGGCTTGGAAGGCGCACGCTTTATCGTGACCAACCCTAATGCGACGACCACTTGTGGCTGCGGCTCGTCATTCTCGATCTAAATACTCGCTTTGGTATATTTTAATATCCAATGACTATATAAAGAATTGTTTTGCTATGGCACTTATCCGATTGGTAGGTGCTTTTTATTTCAGATATTTTTCCTGTAAAAATTTGGGTGCATGGGCTATTGATAAAAATAGAGTTGCCCTCCATAAAAGCTTTCAAGAAAATAAGCACAAACGATCAATTAAAGTCACAACTTTCTTAGGGCTTTACTGCTATTTTATGGCTAGATTTTCTGCCAAACAATGTGGAATTCACCTTCAGTAAAACTGACCGTATTTGTAATCGTGCGTGGTTTTTAGCCTGTCTTTGGGCTAAACTGAAGTCACTATTCTCTATTTTCCGATTAGCCATTGATGGTTTTTTAATCAATAATAACCAATAACAACAGATGATCCTTATGAGTAATTTTGCGAGTAGCTTTGTCGATTTTGATATTCCAAACTGGTTTGCCAGCGAGCATTTAGCAGGCATGTTACGTGGTATCGAAAAAGAAGGATTGCGCGTGACGCCTGATGGTTATTTGGCCCAAACGCCGCATCCTGCCAAACTCGGCTCCAAGCTGACTCATCCTTTTATTACGACGGATTACTCTGAAAGCTTACTTGAGCTGATTACCGACCCCAAGTCATCACCAAAAGAGACACTAAACATGCTGCGTCAGCTGCATCTGTTGGTCTATAAAGGTATGCCTGAAGATGAGCTGATGTGGCCGCTGTCTATGCCTTGTATGCTGTCATCAGATGATGAAGATATTCCACTCGCGGACTATGGTAGCTCTAACACGGGTAAATTGAAAACTTTGTACCGTAGTGGACTTGGTGTTCGTTATGGTCGCCGGATGCAGACCATTGCAGGTTTACATTATAATTTATCATTTGGTGACGATTTATTCACTGCATGGCAAACACAAACGCCTACTGCACAATCTCTGACATTAACAGAGTTTAAAAACGATAAATATCTGGGTCTGATTCGTAACTTTAAGCGCCTGACCAGTTTGGTGCTGTATTTATTGGGCGCAAGTCCGAGTGTTTGCCCTTGTTTTGTTTCAGGGATTGAGCACGACCTTGAGATGTTCAACAATTCAACCTATTATAAACCAACTGCTACCAGCCTGCGTATGGGTAAACTTGGTTACACCAATAGTGTGCAAGAGCACCTTGATATCCGCTATAACAACTTGCCTGAATATGTCAAAGGTCTGCGCCGTGCGATTCAAACCCCACACGAAAGCTTTGAGAAACTCGGCTTAGATGATGAGAATGGCAATCCTATTCAAATCAACAATCATATTCTACAAATAGAAAATGAATACTACAGCCCTATTCGTCCTAAACAAATAGCCATGAGTGGCGAAAGCCCAACTGAAGCACTTGAGCGTCGTGGTATCGCTTATGTTGAGTTTCGTGCGATTGATTTGGACCCTTATAGCGATATCGGTATCCGCTTATCTAGTGCCTGCTTTTTAGAAGTGATGGCGCTTTATTGCTTGCTTAGTGATTCCCCTGAATTAATGCCTGAGGAAGAAGATGCGCTCGCTATCAATCTTGAGCGCGTCGTTAATGAAGGTCGCCGTGACAATTTACAAATCCTTAATAATGGTGCCGAGCAATCATTAGAGAGCTGGATGCTGATGCATCTAAATCGTATGCAGCCGTTAGCGGCACTACTAGATGCCCACTATGGCGGCAATGATTATCGTGCAGCAGTTGCCTTGATGCAAGGCAAAGCTGGTCACTCTGAGTCAACTATTTCAGCGCAAGTGAACTCTGATAGCAAGCGTTTGGGCAGTCTATGGCAGTTGGGCTTTACCTTAGCGCAACAGCACCGCGACTCGTTATTGCAGCAGACCCTCAGTCCAAATACCCAAGCAAAATATGAAGTGCTCGCCGAAAAATCCATCTTACAACAAGCGGAGATAGAAGCAGCTGAAACAGAAGATTTCATGGATTTCTTGCAGCAATATCGTTAATCTTTCATATCTTTCTGTCCTTTATTAACAAGCACTTTATAAGAGTATCTGCCCCATGCTACAGCTAACCACTTACCGCAATCTGCAAGTGTTTTTAGTCATAATGACCGCGATAGGCATGAGCTTTGCACTATTTTTCTTACAGCGTTATATGGGGTTCTCACCTTGTCCGCTTTGTATTTTTCAGCGGATTGGTCTGATGATCATGGGCGGGTTTGCTTTAATCGCCGCTTTGTTTCATCCAAAATCGATGGTTATCAGACTACTACTTTGGCTTGGTAGTTTAGCGGGTATCGGCTGGGCGGCGATAGTCGCAGGACGTCATGTCTGGCTACAGCATTTACCAGCAGATCAAGTCCCGTCATGTGGTCCGGGTTTGGATTATTGGCTTGATACCTTGCCTATGCAGCAGGTATTAAAAGAAGTATTTGCGGGCTCTGGTGAATGCGCCTCTATTGACTGGACGTTTCTGGGCTTAAGCATCCCTGAACAATCCTTGATTTTATTTAGTATTCTCATACTGACCCATTTGCTTATCTTGTGGCGTATCGTACGTCCTGCTACTCCTAAGCCTCTCGCTCGATAAATAACGCACGGCGCGCTATTCAGAGTTTCTCCATTTTTATCACATAATTTAACGAAATCAAGCTCGCAACGCGGGCTTATTGTCGTTACTCTAGTCGTTTTCGTTCTAGGTGGTTTTTACGCTGATTTTAGAGTCAAAATGACATCAGTTGTAATTAGCAATATTGTTTAAAAATCTGCTCTGTGGTAATACTATGATAAATTTTTCGCCTGTATTTTCTGCTTCCTCGCTTAACAACCGCTGTCTACGCCTATTATTAGCCGTACCGGTCTGTATCGCCCTGGTGAGTTGTGACAGTGCCTCTTCTTCTACAAATAAAAATACCCAAGGTGCGCCGATTAACAGCGACCAAAGTAACGTTTTGAATAATGATGAACCTGCCTTAGAAGACAATAGTGCTAAAGCATTAGCTAATGAAGACAGTGATCAAGAAGGACAGGCACTTATTGCAGCAGCAAACTCGAATGATAACTCAGCACGTTCACCGATGATTTCAGCAGCAAATAGCGACAGTATGTTGCAAGCGACCTTGATGGGCGATTATGGTGGCGTTGTCCCCTGCCCATCTTGTGGCAGTATCGACCTCACGCTAAACTTATTCGCTGACGGTTCAGTATTGAAAACCAGTGTTTTTAATCAGGCCAAAACGCCGCAACCGCCTTTGATAGAATCCGGTGTCTATCGTCAAGACAATGATGTAATTACTATCGTTTATGAGAAAAAAAATATCGAAACCTATCAAATTCAAGACAATCACTTGATCATGATGGATGAGTATAAAAATCCTGATGAAAACTATGCTTTAGCACGTCAATAAATGCGTGAATGGCAACGCCATATAGCATCTTTAAGATAACACTAAATCCGACTACTTTATAATTTTGATAACGCCTATTTACTAGGCGTTTTTTATTGGTCAACGAACCATGATTACTTTACAATGAGCGCTTGCCTGCTGTGCTACGGTCGTTGGCTCAACATAAAAGAGTACTGGCTTAAATAGTAATTTGCTAAAATAAATATTAGCTCAGCCAAAATACAGCAATCTCTTTTATTACCTTACGTTAGATTTTCATTCCTCTTATTCAAGCTCGTACGGAACGTCTATGCATATTCATATTCTTGGTATTTGTGGTACTTTTATGGGCTCACTGGCATTGCTAGCGCGCGAGCTTGGACATACGGTCACAGGCTCAGATGCCAACGTTTATCCGCCGATGTCCACCCAACTGGAAAACGCGGGCGTGACCATTGAGCAAGGCTATCTGGTAGAGCATTTGCAACCAGCACCAGATTTGGTTGTCGTTGGTAATGCCATGAAGCGTGGCATGGATGTCATCGAATATATGCTGGACACAGGTCTACGCTATACCTCAGGACCACAGTTTTTATCTGAGCAGGTATTGCAATCGCGTCATGTGATAGCCGTTGCCGGTACTCACGGTAAAACCACCACGACGACTATGCTCGCTTGGATATTGCACTATGCGGGTATCGACACTGGGTTTTTAATCGGCGGTGTGCCACTTGTTGATACCACTGATGAGCATTTACAGCACGTCTTCGCTCACAGCAGTTATTTGGGTGCTGACAAAATTGATAATGACGATTCGGCAAATACTGGCTATTTCGTTATCGAAGCAGATGAATACGATTCTGCATTTTTTGATAAGCGTTCAAAGTTCGTACATTACCGTCCGCGTACGGCTATTTTAAATAACCTTGAATTTGATCATGCGGATATTTTTGCGGATCTTGATGCTATTCAGACCCAATTTCATCATATGGTACGTATGATTCCAAGCACTGGCAAAATCATTATGCCCACAGCGACTGCCAGCTTAGAGGAAACGTTAGCGAAAGGTGTTTGGACACCCGTTTGGCGGACAGCAGTATTGGACGCAGCGGCACATAATACCTATGCAACAGATAATACCTACGCAAAAGATAAGCATGTGAAAGATAGTAATGATTGGCAAGCTGAACTTATCAGCGCAGATGGTGGTCAATTTGCGGTTAGTTTTGTGGCTGATATTACTGATAAAGAAGCCACGGGAGTCGTCGATTGGTCGATGAGTGGCATTCACAATGTGAATAACGCCTTGGTTGCTGTCGCAGCGGCTTATAACATCGGCGTCAGTGTTAAAACTGCCTGCGCGGCGTTATCAGCATTTGCTGGTATCAAGCGCCGAATGGAGCTGATTGGCGATGTCAATGACATCTTGGTCTTTGATGATTTTGCTCATCACCCAACGGCAATTACGACCACTTTGGATGGTGCTAAGAAAAAGCTAGCTGATAGACGACTTTGGGCAATTATTGAGCCACGTAGCAATACCATGAAAATGGGTATCCATCAAGACAGCTTGGCTGAGTCCGCTGCTCTCGCCGATCATACCTTATGGTATGATCCTACCGGACTTGAGTGGGGTCTAAAAGAAGTCATTAATAATGCCACTATCGCAAATCCAGATATTGGCAGCCAACAGGTACTCTCTAGCGTAGAAGATATCATTACTCATATTTGCACATATGCCAAGGCTGGTGATGCGATTGTGATTATGTCTAATGGCGGCTTTGAAGGTATTCATCAGCGTTTATTAACCGCTTTAGCTAATGGTTAGTCTGGCTCTATAACCCTGTAGAATAACAGGCGTAGCTCATTAATAATGAACTACGCCTTTTTATTTCTTTTTATACTTATAAAAACTATTTCTACTTTAATAGAGACATACAGTCATTTCATTAGCGACTTTACTACCTTTGTAACACCCCGTTTACCTATTTCCCCTGCTAAATAGCAAATATCGCTTTTTCCTCACAGAGCCCATACATAGGTAACATTTTTTGCTTATTTCTCGATCTCGATAATGTTTACAATAGATTCAACAAAATAAGTAAACCATTATAAATGATAGACACTTTAGGAGAATTGATATGAGCTTTATTTGGATGATTATTGTTGGTCTGGTTGCAGGTTTATTGGCACGTGCGATTAAGCCAGGTAGCGATCCTATGGGTTGGATTATGACCATTGTATTGGGTATCGTTGGTGCGATGCTTGGTGGTTTTGTTGCTGGCCTAATTGGTATCAATGCTGATGGCGGGTTCACTGGTCTAATCTTCTCAGTAATTGGTGCGATTATATTACTGTTCATCTATGAGATGATTATGAGTAAACGTCGCGTATAATTGGACACAGCTGAATAGCTAATATATTTCAATAACGAATACATAAAATAAAGGTCTTGTGCAATCAAGGCCTTTTTTATTGTTTCAAATTCCTCTATCAATACATTATTACTATATTTTTCTTATATTTATCAGTCAGGATATCGTCCTTTAGCTATTGATAAGCATTACTTTTGTCCCCATTTATCTTATAATATCAAACCTATTTTTTATCTTTATCATTGAGGTGAGCCTTATGGCGTTACTCCCTATTTTAAGCTATCCCGACCCGCGTCTGCGTACGATTGCAACGCCTGTCAAGGAAGTCACTGCTGAAATCAAAACCTTAATCACCGATATGATTGAGACCATGTACGATGCGCAAGGTATCGGTCTGGCTGCAAGCCAAGTGGATCACCATATCCAGCTTATCGTGATAGATTTATCAGAAGATAAAGACAGCCCAAGAGTGTTTATCAATCCAACAGTGACGCCATTGGTTGAAGAAAAGCAGCCGTATGAAGAAGGTTGTCTGTCCGTGCCAGACGTCTATGACAAGGTTGAGCGTCCAAACAAAGTGCGTATCGAAGCACTAGATGAGAATGGTGATAAGATTGATGAAGAAGTAGAAGGCTTACTTGCCGTTTGCATCCAACACGAAATGGATCATCTGAATGGGGTGATTTTCGTCGATTATTTGTCGCGTTTGAAACAGACACGTGCGCGTGATAAGGTGCGTAAAGTCCTTAAAATACGTGAAAAACAAGGTGAGCAAGTGGCGGAAAAAGAGCCACAGCCAGCAAACTATTAATCTATTTCTTTGATAAGCTGATTGTTACATACGTTTATCGTCAAGTGGTTTTGTTATGGCTTATGCTACGTTTTAAACGCTGTCTGTTTTAGATACTGCACATAGCGCAGCGATAAGGCGACGATTGAACGCTTAGATTTTAGCGTAAAGAATTTGGGTTTTATTATTAGTTCTGGTTAGCATCACTCCTTGTTAGCTTCATTCCTTGTTCTCATTAAATACTGTTTTTATTAAAGGTCTTACTATGATTAAAATCGACCAATATTTTGACCCTGCCGGCTGGCAGAAATTTACTAAAGCGGCTGAAGGTCGTGAAACGCCATTTTTGGTGGTTGATCTTAATCGCATTAAAATAAAATATCATGAAATGGTTGGTTTTTTTCCTCATGCTAAAATCCATTATGCGATGAAAGCAAGCCCTGCTGTTGAAGTCATCAATCTGCTTGCTGAGCTTGGTTCAAACTTTGACTGTGCATCGATTTATGAGCTTGATCGCGTGCTTGACTGCGGCGTTGAGCCCTCACGTATCTCTTATGGTAATACCATCAAAAAGCCTGAACATGTCAAATACGCCTTTGAAAAAGGGGTTGATTTGTATGCGACCGACTCAGAAGCAGATTTAAAAAACATCGCAAAATATGCACCTGGCTCAAAAATATTTGTACGTATCTTAGTACAAGGGTCAGATACCGCTGAATGGCCATTGTCACGCAAATTTGGTTGTCACCCCAATATGGCGATTGAACTATTGATTCAAGCGCAAGAATTGGGCTTGGTACCTTATGGCATCTCATTCCATGTGGGCAGTCAGCAAAAAGACGTTGCCGCTTGGGATGATGCTTTAGCCAAAGTTAAATATATGTTTGATTGGATGAAGAACGAAGAAGGCATTAAGCTTCAAATGATTAATTTGGGTGGTGGCTTTCCGGCAAACTATCTGAGCGAAGTCAATCCTATCAAAGTCTATGCTGAAGAGATTCAAAGCTACTTAAGCGATGACTATAGTGCTGAAGATATGCCAGAGATTATTTTAGAGCCCGGTCGCTCATTGGTTGGCGGTTCAGGCGTACTGGTTAGTGACGTGGTATTGATTTCTCGTAAATCGCATACTGATCTGACACGTTGGGTCTATACCGATGTGGGTTTATTTCAAGGTTTAATTGAAACCTTAGGTGAAGCTATCAAGTACCCCGTTTATACACCTAAAATGGAAACCTCAACCAGCGCGGGTACGGTGGTATTAGCAGGTCCTACTTGTGACTCAACTGATATTATGTATGAAGAAGCAGGTTATCAGCTACCAGAAGAGCTGGAGATTGGTGACAAGATATTTTGGTTAACTACGGGTGCTTATACCAACTCGTACTCATCTATTGAGTTCAATGGTTTTCCACCATTAGAAGTGGTCTATGTTGACTAATTTTTGACAAATAATCGTTACTATAAAAAGCGCGGCATTGTGAATAACAGTGCCGCGCTTTTTTATGTTTATTTTGCTATAGTATTTATCATTAGCTACTGTACTAGTATCGATATTGGCACATCATTGCTACGGCTGTTATTTTGGTTGCCACCATAACCTGCGGTCTGATTTTGGCTGTTTTGAGAGATTTTCCCGATAGTCACCCATTGTCCACGTGGCACAATAATGGTGCTATGCAATCTTTGCCCTTGCACGCTACTATTATAACCATGGCGATTATAAGAAAGATTGGCGCGCACGAGCTTTTCTTCAACTTGGGTCAATTGTACTTCGACTTGTCCATTAGCAAGTAGCCTTGGCAATACCGCAATACCTTGGCTCGTTGGCAATAAGAGCTGCTGCTGGATAATAATCCTTCCTGCTGGACGGTTGTAAGCTGGATAGGTTGGATAACTATTGGCAGTATAGGTTTGATTTAGTGCATAGAGTGTACCCGTGCTGATACTTGCCGCGCTACCCGATAAGGTTTGGATTTGGTATAAATTATTTGTTTGTTGTTGGCTATTACTCTGGTTGATAATCCCTACGCCTTGGATACCGCTATTACTAATAGTGACCTGCCCTTGCTGAATATTACCCTGAGCACTGCTATTATTGCCGACACGCACAGCGACCGTCAATGCCTGTGGCTGACGGTCAATCTGTGCCAATAGCTTTTGTACTGCCTGATAGTTGCTGGCAGTGGTACGAAGCACTAGCTTATCTTGATAAGTCGATACCGTGCCGCCGTCGCGACTAGCATTTAACTGCTGACGAACGGAAGGTAGCAATGCATCACCGCCATACGTATGAATGACATAGCTTTGATAAGCAGCTGCTTGTACAACTATTGGCACTACAGTTAAACTTAGGATAAATGCTATCTGGCGTCCATAACTTATAGTTTTGGCAGTTTTTATAATAGCCAGCTTTCGACCAAAACTCGCTATCAGATTTTCACTAAACTTATTCATAATTGACCTCTAGCAATAGTTAAACGCTATCAAAAGCCATACTCAGTAGCTACCAAACCATAAGAAAAAACCTTAATAATTCAAACCTTACTCGTTAAAGTCTAGTCATTCAAACCTAAGACATCCTGCATATTATATTGTCCAGCCGATTGCTGAACAATCCACGTAGCGGCACGCACAGCGCCAGCAGCAAAAGTCATTCTTGCGCGCGCGCGATGGGTAATTTCAACAACTTCGCCATCCGCAATAAACATCACAGTATGATCGCCGATGATTTCACCGCCACGTATCGCATGAATACCAATCGTACCTGCTTCGCGCTCGCCAGTTTGTCCTTCACGACCATAGACAGCGACGTCTTTTAGATTCTGTCCACGTGCTTCTGCCACAGCTTCTGCCATCATGTAAGCCGTACCTGATGGCGCATCGATTTTATGCTTATGATGCGCTTCAATGACTTCTACATCAGCATCAGTGCCAAAAGCTTTAGCAGCCATGCCTAATAGCTTTAATGACAGATTAACGCCTGTTGAATAGTTACCCGCATAAACGATAGCAACTTGCTCACTCGCTTTTGCCAATACTTGCTCTTGCTGCTCATTAAATCCTGTCGTGCCGATAACCATGGCGACGTTGTGCTCAGCACAGACTTGCATGTTTTGTTCAGTAGCAGCAGGCAAGCTAAAGTCAATCAATACATCAATCCTATTAATCACTGACTGTAAATCATCGACAATTTTTACATCCAATCGACCGACCGCAGCAACTTCACCCGCATCGGCTCCAACCAAACTTGAACCTTGACGCTCAATCGCTGCAGTTAATATCGTTTGTGGATTGTCTTGTATCGCTTCGATAAGCATACGTCCCATACGTCCACCTGCACCGATGACACCGACATTAATCATTTTTTTATTCTCTGGCTGACTCATATAATTATCCTAAGTACTTTATTTTTAATACGCTGGTTTCTAAATTTGTTAGGCTAAGTTTAGCAAATATCAGCTTATGAATGGTTTTTTATAGCACCAATAAAAAGCTCGATAGTTTCACGTGAAACTATCGAGCTTTTATCATTTATCCATTTAAATAGCGAATACTGTTAGTCAAACAAATCGCCAATCTTTTTAAAGAAAGATTTTTTATGTGGTGACTGCTGATGCTTACTATCACCATCCAGTGTATCTTGGAATTGACGTAGCAAATCTTTTTGCTCACGAGTCAGATTCACTGGTGTTTCGATGACCACACGGCAGATCAAATCACCTTTCATGGTCGTACGTACTGGTGTCACACCTCTACCACGGACACGTAATAATTTACCACTTTGTGTGCCTTCTGCAACCTTGATTTTCACTTTGCCATCTAAGGTTGGGATTTCAACTTCTTTACCAAGTGCTGCATCAGTGATACTAACTGGCACATCCATATACAAATCGGCACCTTGACGAGTAAAGACGTTGTGCTGTTTGACACGTACTTCGACGTATAAGTCGCCGTTTTGTACGCCAGCGCCGCCCGCTTCGCCTTCGCCTGCTAAACGGACGCGATCACCATCATCAACGCCTGCTGGAATAGAAACTTCTAGCGTGCGTGACTTGTCTTTGACGCCATTACCATGACAGTCAGAACAAGGGTTTTTAATTTGTTTACCAGTACCGCCACAATGTGGGCAGGCCTGTTGAACGGCAAAGAAGCCTTGTTGCATACGAACTTGACCTTGACCATGACAAGTTTGGCAAGTCACGATATCAGAGGCATTTTTTGCGCCTTTACCATCACAAGTATCGCAAGGCGCAGGAGCTGTAAAGCTGATTTCTTTTTTGCAGCCGCGTACCGCTTCTTCTAAAGTTAGCTCAATCACATAACGTAAGTCTGAGCCGCGACGCGAACGCCCACCGCCGCCGCCACGTGACTGACCAAAGATATCACCAAAGTTGCCAAAGATATCACCAAAGATATCTTGGAAGTTCCCACCACCGCCACCGCCGAAACCACCACCGCCCATGCCGTTTTCAAAAGCAGCATGACCCATACGGTCATAGGCTGAGCGTTTTTCTTCGCTACTTAATACTTCATAAGCCATCGATGCTTCTTTAAATTTTTCTTCAGCATCTGGGTCTTCAGAGTTACGGTCTGGATGGTATTTCATGGCAAGCTTGCGGTAGGCTCGCTTGATCTCTTTGTTATCAGCGGTCTTACTGACACCTAGTATTTCATAAAAATCGCGCTTACTCATGGGCTCTCCTATCGTCTTCACAGTCCACCGCTTGGTTGCTTTATCGTTCAATACTGCTCATCATCGCAAAAAATGTTTCACATGAAACATAGCGGAAGACAGAGAACAGTGATGACAATCGTATAAATCTTACTAGCGAATACAGTGGGGTGCTGCTTAGTCAAATCAATTATTAAAAGTTTGCGCTATTTATGGAGATGACAGCACCATTTATCAAGTTGGCAGAAGTACAAAGTGTTAATTAGACTCTTTAGTTAATATTAAAAAGAATTCATTAAGCAATGAACAAAGGTTTTTATACCTACATAATGCTCAGCCATGCTAGTATTTATCGCCATATAGATAGCGGTAGTCGAGTCCGTTTAAAGCATGAATGCCACTAAAGGTGATGCTCTTTTATTTTAAGCCAACTGTACTCGAACATTACTCTTTAAAGTCCTATTTACACTCATCGCCATTACGCTTGTATCAAGGTATCGATTTTATGAAAAAGCTGATTATTTTATTGATTGTCATTGCCGTTACTATCTATGCAGGCTCGCCTTATTACAGCGCTTATCAGCTTAAAAAGGCTTATGATGCCAAAGATGGTGCGACTATCGCGGCAGCTATCGACTATGAGCAAGTACGCCCAAGTATGCAAAACCAGCTCACTGAGCAATTTGCCGTGACCATGACAAAATACCCATTGGTCGCTGAGCTTGGCGGCGAGCCACTAAAAGAGGCAGCTAATGGTTTTATTATGCAAGCAGTCGCTGGTGCCATCACACCGCAAAATATCGAAAAAGTCATCAATACCCAAGGTCAAGCCAACACTGCCACTAAAGAGCTGGCGGCAGCGTGGGCAATCGCTAGCAATAAAGTAGATTTAAAAAATCTCATTCAAAATCTGATTATTCATCGCGGTGATGTTAATGCTGTGGTCAAAAATCAGATGCAGAAAATCATGGAAAAGCAGGCTGATGAGCTTGAACAGCAGGCAGCCCAAGGGACTGACAGTGACAAACCCCAATTAAGTTACTGCGGCATCAATTGCTTTACCATCAGTGGTCAGGTAAAAGGCTATCCTTTGACTATAGAGATGCAGCGTGAGGGTTTAATTAGCTGGAAAATCGTCGATATCGTCTTGCCGCAATAGACTTACTACCATCAACTGTTATATGAATAAAAACCCGCCCTATGAGCTATATTCATAGGGCGGGTTTTTATTTCTTATTCAATATGATATCCATCATAACTATTATAGAAATATCAACAACTTATTTTACTCCCAAGAATTCTAAAAACTCAGGACTCTCAAAGCTCGCTTGAAACAGTACACCATCTTCACGATAAATAGCAGGAGTTGCCATGACGGCTAAACCTGCCGCTTTTTCACGATTGCCTGCCACATCATCAGTTTTGCAAGGTGCAGGCGCTGGTGTCATCTTGCCATGTAGCATCGCCTGATCAAGCGCTTTACGACGACTTTCCTCATTACCTTGGCACCAGATACCGCGCATTTGCTCAGGCGATGCTTCATAAATCGGATAACCAATGGTTTTTATCGTCACGCCTTTGGCATTAAGCATCGGCATCTGCTTATGTAATCTGCGGCAATAAGGGCAATTGACATCCGTTGCTACGTAAATTACCGCTTTTTCAGCACTGGTGGCAGGATAGGTAATTAGCTGCTTAGTATCCAATGTAGTTAGGACAGATTGATTTTTAAGCTTTTCAAAGCGGTTATCAAGCCCAGTAAACTGACCATTTTCGATGACTGATATCTCACCATCGGTGATGTACTGGGCGTCATCTGATAACAAGAACGGTACGCCCTCTAAAGTCGCACCCCAAATCACACCCGGTACTGCAGTGTAAAAGAACGGTGTTTTGTTACTCATGTTCTTAAGCGCGCCCATATTTGCCAATATGTCAGATTTGATACTGGCACTGACAGGCTTACCTATTTGCGCGCTGGTGCTACGCGCTAGCGTTTTGGTCACTACCCGCTTGCTTGGATTCTTTTGCAGCTCGCCTTGAATGACATATTTACCATCTTCAGTAATATGTAGTGGCAATTGCTCAGCCAAATTGACTTGATACATATTGGGTAATTTAGAGGGTACAATCGAGGTTATCTGCGTTTTGATACCTGCTTGAGTCAGCAATTGGCGCAAACGGCTATCAACAGATTTACTGACTGTACCAATAGCTTTCGTATTCTGACCAACTTGGGCACTGTGGTTAACCTTTTGGCTGACTGTTTTATTGGTCATATCGGCAGTGTTCGGCTGCGCGCAAGCAGTGGTTGCTAACAACATAACGCCAATCAAACTTGCGGATTTTAATACAGGGAGTTTCACAGAGACCGTCCTATCTGGTTTTTAATAATGATCGTTATTCACTAATGCTTATTTAATAAAAGAGCAGTAAATAACATTATGTAAAAATATAGATTAAAAAAGATAGGCTGACTGTAGCACAAGGAGGGTTTTTTCAAAGTATTAAAGACTTAATTTTGCAAAACTGCTACTGAGCTTTAAGAGATAGGCAACACAGGCAGCCACTAATGCTAATTGACAGAAATAGCTGAGTAGCAGAATGCAAAAAGCAGCACACTATTGAGTGGCTGCTGATTTTGAAGTAATTTTTCTAAAACATAATTTTATAACCTAATAGGCTATAACTCTAAAATTTTGCTACTTCTTCTGGTGTTAAGAAGCGACTGTCGCCTTTTTCTAACCCGTCTAAAGTAATATGACCGACACTAGCACGATGTAGCTCAACCACTCTATTGCCGAAATAGCCCATCATACGTTTTACTTGATGGTATTTACCTTGCTCTAAGGTTAAACGCGCATGAGTTTCATCGATGAACTCGAGGGTCGCAGGCTTGGTTTCTTCGTGATCACCTTCTAAAAGGATGCCTTCAGCCACTTCTTTAATAGCATTGGCTTGAGCGTTACTATCCATAGCATCTGCTAACGTCAACTCGTAGACTTTGGCGTGCTCGTGCTTTGGGCTAGTTACGCGATGTAGCCAGCCGCCATCATCACTGATGAGTAATGCGCCAGTCGTATCAACATCAAGACGCCCAGCAATACGTAAACTGCCAAGCTCTGGCACCGCAATAAGGTCAGTGACGATTGGGTATTCTTTAGCCTTTAAGGTACATTCAAAGCCTTCTGGTTTATGAAGTAAGATATAGCGATTGCCAGTGGCGACCGACAATGGCTCGCCTGCCCACTGTACATCGTCATTAACAATATCGACATGTACACCGGGATCTTTAATGACTTGCTCGTTTACTGTGACTTCACCAGCGTGCAGAATTTTTTTGGATTCTTTACGCGACAGCTCAGTGGCTTTACTCAGAAATTTATCTAGACGCATACGATTTGCCTACCATCCGTTTTGGGATACTCACTCTCAATCAAAGACCAACGATGCATGCACGTGCACGTCTGTTGTTGGCTATCTTCAATGGTCAGAAGTGGTACTATAATGAAAAATGAAATTTACACTGCGCCAAATACGGACAACAGTGAAAGTTAGACAAGTTTACCATATCCAACCTAAGCCTGATGAAATATGAGCTATCAAACGCTAAAACGTGCCGTCACTGCACGCTTAGAAATCAAAAAATCTGCCTTTATTACCTATGCTTATCCAGTGACCTCGCGTGAGCAGGCAATGTTTCATGTGGAACAACTACGTGAGCAATATACTGATGCCCGTCATCACTGTTGGGCTTATATTATTGGCGATCCTAATAACACTACCAGTGCAGGGTTTGATGATGATGGCGAGCCCAATGGCACCGCAGGACGACCGATATTAAATGTCTTGCAACATAAATCTATCGGCAATGTCATTATTATCGTTGTCCGTTATTTTGGTGGTATCAAGCTCGGTGCTGGCGGTTTGACCCGTGCTTATGCAGGCTCAGCGCAAGCGGCAGTGGATGAGATGATACTAAGCCCTTATGTTCCTATAATCACGGTAGAAATACTGGCAGAATTCGCCACCGAAGCCCAGTGCCGCTATGTCGTTGAGAGCTTAAACGGCATCATCGAAAATGTCGCCTATAGTAAGCAGGTTACCTTGACTGTGACGCTCGCTGAGGCAAATATCGAGCATTTAAAAGAACGTCTTGCGATGGATGGACGCGTATTAGATAAGTCTTAAAATTAAATGAGTAATCATGCGTTCACTGAAAACCGTTGGTTTTGACGACGACCTTGGATATGATAAGGCACTGATTTTCAAAGACGATTTTTTAACAAACATAAAATAAGACTGAAATATGCCAACCTCAAAGTCGACAAAACCATTCGCACCTGCCCCTTTTAAACCGCCGTTTTGGCTCACCAATCCGCACTTGCAAAGTATTTTACCGAAGTTTTTTGCGCCAAAAACACCGAATTACCGACGCGTGATTAAACAAGATTCACTTTGCGAAACTGATATCGCTTATGACTTTTATGACGCCCATCCTGTCCAAGTTTCAGAAAATGGCAAACTTGAACAAACACCATTAATCGTGCTATTTCATGGAATGGAAGGCAGCAGTGACAGCCATTATGCGCGTGCGTTAGCGTATCAAATGCACGCGCAAGGCTGGCATTTTGTCGTCGCTCACTTTCGTAGTTGTGGTGGTATTCCCGCTAATGGCAAAGTGTTTTATAACGCTGGTGACACGGGCGAGGTGCATCATATGTTAGAGAGCTTACGTGAGAATTACGCCCATATTTATGGGGTTGGCGTGTCACTTGGCGGCAATGCACTTGCAAAATATATGGGTGAATATGGTGATGAGGCGCTATGCGACGGCGCAGCGGTAATATCTGCGCCAGTTGACATGTCATCGGCTGCTATTACGATGCATAGCTTTTTGAGTCATCGTATCTATACCCCATATTTGCTCAACCCGATTATCAAAAAAGCCTTGGCAAATGAAATTACTGCAGACGAGATTGCTTCTATCAAAGCGGTAAAACGCATTAGCGATTTTGATAATATCTTCACTGCGCCTAGGCATGGTTACCGCTCTAATAATGATTACTACCACTCATCCTCTGCCCTACCTCACTTAAGGAATGTCACACGCCCGCTGTTACTTATTAGCGCCAAAGACGATCCCTTTATTGGCTTTACTGCCACGCCCAATGATGTCTCAGACAGTGTCACTATATTAGATACGACACACGGTGGTCATATCGGCTATTTGCGTTATCGTACAAGCAATAGCAATGTAAAAAATCCAAGTAAAAAATCCAAGTTTGACATCAACTGGATACCTGAAACTGTGAGTGCCTACTTTAATCATATTGGCGTGCCATCTAATAAAATTAGATAAACTATAAAATAAAAAACATCATTTTTATCTTTAAATATTTTGAGACTGCTTTATGTATCCATTTATCCGTTACGCCAGCACCATCGCCCATGCCGCGCTGCAAGTGAAAAAAGGCAATACTTTAACGTTCAAAGAAACCAGTGAGATTACCTTTCGCTGCCGTCTGACAGATATTGATAATTTCCTAGAGATGAATAATGGTCGCGTGCTGACCCTTTATGACATGGGGCGTACCGACTTTGCAGTAAGGAGCGGGCTTGGCACTCAACTGCTTAAGCAGCGTTGGGGCTTGGTCGTCGCTGGTAGTACCATCCAATATCGCAAACGTATTCGTGCTTTTGAAAAAGTCACCATGAAGACCAAAATCGTCGGCTTCGATGAGCGCTGGATATATATTGAGCAATCGATGTGGGTAAAGGGCAAGCCTTGCTCGTCGGCACTACTACGTACAGGCGTCACCAAAGGCGGTAAGGTCATCGAGACGGCACGAGTACTGGCAGCTTTAGACCAATCGGATTGGCAGCTACCGCCGAGCGGCTATGTGGCAGAATGGATTGTCAGTGATGCCGACCGTCCATGGCCGCCACAATCTTAGGTTTTTGCTAGGCTTACCTCAAAATAAGGACTGGTTATTTAACCATCTGCATCGCAGCGCTTCGTCAAAATCCGCTTGTTATGATCAATTTCTTCATAGACAGCTATTCACAATCAGTTAACCTTATAACTACTATTTGCTAACAATACATTATATAAATAAATATAATCAATGTTAGGATAGTAGTGAGTTTTATACTCAACTGAATACTATCTAATTAGAAACAGTCTAATAAAGGAAAATAATATGGTTAATAATACGGATTATGTCGGTACGCTGTTTGATAATAGTGAGTCAAACCCAAGCAAGATCACCTTAGCTTTTACTATGGCGGGTGTGGCGCTTAAAAAAGGTCACTCTGCATCAGTCATATTGATGGTGGACGCGGTGCATTTGGCATTACCAAACGCTTTAGATAATGTCGATATTGGTGATCCCTTTGAACCTGCTGGCGAATTACTAGAAGCCTTTATCGAAAAAGGCGGTCAAGTATTGGTTTGCGGCGCGTGTATGAAACATGGTGGCGTAGAAGAATCAGCCATTGATAAGCGCTTCACGGTCATCAGTGGCGATGATGTGGTTGAGCTGTTGATGAATGCTAAGGGATCTTTGCAGTTGAATTAAGCGTTTAAGCTAAGCAATAATTTTAGATAAATGGGTTGGTTTTTCAGTCATCATTTTGATGGTTTGGAGGCTGACCATTTTTTTGTCTTTTGAATAAGCATAATTACTTTAGAAACTAAATTTTAATTATCTTTTCTAATTTCGTGTGTTTCCAATAAATATATAGCTAAAGTAGAGGCTGCTCCGACTGCTAACTTAGCGTGCCTAGGTTGTAAACCTTTAAACTCGCTATCTTTGCCATGACCACTGCCATATTCATTTCTAACTTCTGCAATTCCTTGAACTACGGAGGATAAGCTACCTAAAATTTGTCTTATTGAACTTGCTGCTTTTGCTTCGTTAGATATATCATCAGGAGTAAGTTTAAGTAGCTTTGTAGTCTCTCTCATCAATTTAGATAAGTCCCAGTTTTTATTGCATTCTTCTTGCCTACTTTTGAATATGGATTTACAGGCAGTTTCAATCAACTCTTTCGCTATTCCTATAGCCTGATAAGGAGAAGTTTCAATTGATGATTCCATTAGATTAATCTGCTGGGAAACATAATCAGCATTAAAAATAATTTTGATTTCGTTACCTTTTTTCTCGATTGATGCTTTGCCTGTATACTTTATTCTCCCACTAAAAACTGGTTTATTAGAGATACGTGTTCTCTCGACAATTTCGAACCCATCATTACTTAGGCTCTCATTGAATATATTGTGAATTTTCTCCACTTCATGTAAGTGTCCCCTTACTACGGGATGTATCATTTCACATAAAAAGTTTAGAAAAGAAGCATCTTCACATTTTAACAAATTAAACCTTTCATCATTAAAGACCCAGTTGTCCTCCCAATCATTGTTATTAAATCTGTGTTGCCAGATATCACCTGCTGCGTTCGAAAACCTAGGGTCTTTTGAAGGCATACTTTCCAAATCGTAAAGCCTAGATAAAAATTCCGTTTCATCTAGCTTTCCTGCCCACCATATATCTTCTATACTTAATATATCAAATATATCACGTCGAGTAATTTGAGAGATTCTATTCATTATTTATTTCAACTTTCTTTGATTAGATACTTTAACGATATCAAGTATATGAGTTAATAGCTCTTAACTACAGTTTTATAGTCAAATATTTTAACTACAACTTTGTAGTCAAAATCCAACCTTCCTATTCAGCAACCAAATACACATTATCTAACACGCACGCCATCTAGCTTTGCTAAAGTAAGTCATGCAAACCTCCTCATAAAATAAAATGGAAGCCTGTCATGACCTTACTGAATACCCTTGATTTGACCTATCCTATTGTTCAAGCACCGATGGCAGGAGCGACCACCCCTGAGCTGGCGGCGACGGTGAGTAAGTTTGGTGGATTAGGGTCATTGGGGGCTGGCATGACGGCGCCAGACGTTTTAAATAGTGAAATCAACACCATTAAATCGCTCACCGATCGTCCTTTTATGATCAATCTGATGGTGTTATCAGAGCATGAATCTAGTGCTTTAGATAGCGAAGTCCCTGCTTGGCTAAATAATTACTATCAAGAGAAAAATATCGAATTTACTCTACCGAAGCACCCAGCGCTAAGCTTTGCAGAGCAGCTACAAGTGCTCTATGACAATCCCGTTCCTGTCGCCAGTTTTACCTTTGGCATTATCAGCGCTGAGCAGGTGCAGCGTTTGCAGAGTCTAGGCACACGGGTCGTCGGTACTGCCAATCATCCATTGGAAGCAAAAGCATGGGCAGATATTGGCGCAGATGCGGTATGCGTGCAAGGGGTCGAAGCGGGTGGGCATCGCGGTGGTTGGTTGCCGCAAAGTGAAAACGATCCATTGGGATTATTGACGCTAATAAGTCAAACGCGTGCCTGCACCGATATTCCTTTAATCGCGGCTGGTGGCATTATGAACGGACAGGACATCAAAGCGGTTCAAACGGCTGGTGCTGAGCTTGCGCAAATCGGAACAGCATTTTTGACCACAGATAAATGCGGCATTAATGACATTTATAAGCAAGCGCTACTCGATGCCAGTCAAGATGGACGCAGCTCTGAGACGCGCTTAACCAGATTATTCTCAGGGAAACAGGCTCGTGGTTTATTAAATGATTATTTGCATGATTTTGCTCAATTCGAGAGCGCGCATGAGCTACCGCCTTACCCACAATTAAATGCGATGACCAAATTTTTGCGTGCCCATGCAACCAAAAACCGCGATGCCGAACATCAATCTTTATGGGCAGGACAAGGTGTCGCTTTGGTTAGACAAGAGCGCACGGTTGAACTGCTAGAGCGATTGGTAAGAGAGAGTTAGTTTGATCGACGTAGGCTGATTTTTAACTCAGCCTACAATAGAGTAGATACAGTTTTAAAAGAATACAGTGCTACTGGGATTAATTATTCGCAGCCTCTGTCTGCGTAAGCACAGTAAGCAACAAAAATTGATACCAGTAGCACCTTATAATGTTTGTATTTCTTTTATTTAGGACTGACTACAGCTCATATCTAATCAAACGTTGGATCATTTACGCCTTAAAATATCATATGTAAATGACTAGTTCTTTAACCCTTCACGAAACGCTTTATAATCATTCGCCGTATCTTTCACCGCTTCTATCATCGGTACATGACCGATTTTTGGCATCGTAATCACTTGTGATTGTGGGATGATTTCTTTTATTAGCGTCACGGTTTCAGGCTTGATGACCTTATCTTCCTCGCCCCAAACGACTAGTGTTGGAATATTATATTCAGCGATAACCTTGGCACGCTGCTCAACATTGTCTTCAACTATTTGCGCGAGTATTTTGGATTCTAATGCTTTATTAGCGATACGCTCTTGCGCGAATACGGCTTTTACAGACTTAGGAATATAAGGCGGCTTAGACATAACAAAGTCATACATAGCATAAAAGTCTTCCTTCTTATCGACCAATAGCGGATTGTTCTCAAGAGTTGCACTTTCTAAGGATTTCGGCACACCCACTGACCAAAAGCCCGCACTATCTATCAGCCACAGACTTTTGACTTCTTTAGGGTACTTCGCAGCATAAGCAACACTGATAGCGCCGCCCATTGAGTTGCCACCGACATGAATGTTAGATGCCAAGCCTTTAGCTTGCAGTAGCTCGTGTAAACGCGTCGCTTGCGCCTCCGAGCGATAGTCAGCCGCCATCGGTTTACTAGAGTCACCAAAGCCTAGCAAATCAGGAATGATCAGATTATAGTTCTCTAACTGCCGAGCGATACGAGTAAAGTTGTCTTTATTACCGCCAAAGCCATGAATCAATAATAAAGGCTCGCCCGCGACATTACCGTTTTCTGCATAGACTATTTTATCGCCAGAGCTTAACGTAAATGACTGAGTCGTAAGGTCTGATTTTGAGCGTTCATATTGAATAATCTTTTGAGTGGTATTTATCGCCAAGGTATTGGGCGCTGTGGTACAGCCAACTATTGAAAGACTTAGTAGAGCAGCAAAACCTAGGCGTTTTAATAGCATCGAAATATCCTTTTTGAAAACTATAAAAATGAAGTAAGAAGTGAGAAACATCATCCTAGCACAAGAATCTTTTAAGTTTCAGCACTTATAATAAACACTCTCTCCCTATAAGTTGCTCGACAATCGCCTAAAAAAATGACAGGCAAATAATCAAAGCGTTTGCCGAGGGGTTACAGCTCTAATAAAGACCGTAGACGCTTTCTGGTTTATGATAAGCGCTTTTGTTTAGTTGGCCCTGCATATTGCAAAAGGATAAACATTGAGTAAAACAGATACCTCCATTGGTAAACGGCGTGACCTTACCCAAGGCTCGATCCCTAAAACCATGCTCTTATTTGCATTACCAACCCTTGGGTCATCGGCATTACAGTCATTAAACGGCTCGATCAATGCTGTCTGGGTAGGTCGATTTTTGGGTGAGGAAGCGTTAGCAGCGACAGCCAACGGCAACATCTTGATGTTTATACTGATCTCCTTCGTGTTTGGTTTCGGTATGGCGTCTACTATTTTGATTGGTCAGGCAATGGGCAGCCGTGACAACGCTATGGTTAAGAAAACCATGGGCACGGCGCTGGGCAGTATTATTCCGATAAGCGTTATAGTGTCGGCAGTAGGGTGGATATTTGCGCCGATACTACTTGAGCTGCTTGGCACGCCGGCAAGTGCTGTAGAGCTTGCCCTAACCTATCTGCGCATGATTTTTATTGCGATGCCCGTCACACTTACGTTTACGCTGATAATGATGGCACTGCGCGGGACGGGCGATTCGACGACGCCGCTTTGGTTTATCATTATATCGGTCGTGATTGACCTTATTTTGACGCCGACGCTGATTTTGGGTCTAGGACCATTTCCCGAGTGGGGCATATTTGGCTCGGCTTTCGCAACAGCCGTCGCAAATATGCTAGCGCTTATTGGCATGTTAGTCACTATGTATCTGCGTGGCTCTGTGCTGACGCTTAAGTTGTCGGAGCTTCGCTTTTTGCGCGCAGACCGAGACATCATGAAGTCGATGTTTTCTAAGGGGTTACCGATGGGTCTGCAGATGATTGTTATCTCTTCGGCAGCATTGACAATGTTATCGCTGATTAATCGCGAAGGTGTACAGACCACAGCCGCTTATAGCGCAACCCAGCAGCTTTGGACCTACGTGCAGATGCCAGCAATGGCGCTAAGTGCTGCGGCCAGTGCAATGGTTGCACAGAACATCGGTGCCAATCAATGGCATCGAATCGCAGGGATCACACGCTGGGGACTGATTTTTAATCTGGCATTGACCGGTTTTATTATTGTGCTGCTGACCATTTTTGATGAGACTATCTTGGGACTTTTCCTCGGCAGTGACAGTGAAGCGGTGCCGATTGGGCGTCATATTCAGCTAATGGCGACATGGGGTTTTATCTTTTTTGGGATAGCACAGGTTTTGTTTGGCACCATGCGTGCAAACGGTTATGTGATTTGGCCGCTGATTGTCATGGTCATTTCGATGTATCCAGTGCGTCTTGGATTTGCTTTCGGGCTTTATCCTCTACTTGGAACCGATGCCCTTTGGCTATCCTTTCCAGCAGGCATGGTGGCAACCGCCGTGATGGGAGCAGGACTATATTTGTACGGCGGATGGCGCAAAGGCAAACACTTGCCCGCAGAGGAAGCTGCGCAAAGGTCTGAGGAGTTTCGCGCGCATACAGGCACCAGTGCGTCGTTTCGAGATCTTGTACCGACGACTGTATGGAAGCTGTCACCTTTGCGCCGTATCACAAGGTTGCATCGACGACTTCATAGAAGACTTCATCTTCATAGACTCCGTGTGATAAAAAAGAATAAACGATAATGGCGTGGTTTATATATACACGTATAACGCCTAGTCGGGCGGCTTTTACTCATTAGCATGGGCGAGTACATTATTCATCATACTTGCCTATTACTGCAAATACCGAAACTGGTTTACCTTTAACTAAAATTTTCATTATCTGATAAAAACTGTACCGCTGCGGCTGCATGGATAGCGGTGGTATCAAACACGGGGATTGGACTGTCTGCTTGGCTAATTAACAGTCCAATCTCGGTACAGCCTAATATCGCGCCCTCAGCGCCTTGTGCCGCTAACTCATTAATCACTTGCGTATAATATTGCCGTGAGATGGCAAGCAACTGTCCTTGGCACAGCTCATCATAGATGATGCGATGAACTTCAGCACGCGCATCGGTATCTGGTATCAGCACTTGCACGCCCGCATCCATCAGACGCTGTTTATAAAAGTCCTCAGTCATGGTGAATTGTGTACCGAGTAAGGCAATCTTGGTTAAACCTTGCTGCTTAATCGCATCTGCGGTTGCATCAGCAATATGTATCAGTGGCAAATTCGTCGCCACTTGTACCTGCTCCGCTACTTTATGCATGGTATTGGTCGCAATTAATAAACCTTGGACACCAGCCGCTTGTAAGCGCTTACCACTGTTTACCATGATATCACCCAACTCTTCCCACTTGCCTTGGGCTTGTAACTCGCTAATTGGCGCAAAGTCGACACTATGAATCCATAAGTCTGCTGAATGTAAGTTGCCAAGCTTAGACTTGATACCTTCATTAATCAGCCGATAATAGCTTTGGGTACTCTCCCAACTCATTCCGCCGATAATACCTAAGGTTCGCTGCTTTTGAACGGCCATACTATTACTCTTTATATGTATTTCAATCTTACTTATCGTAGCAAAAGTTCAGCTTTAATTTGCCAATATTTAGAATATTCTCATTATTAGAAAAGAAATAACGATCATTAAAATGTAACGAACGTCACTATTAATAACAACGATTTTATCCACTCACCAGCATACGCTATGATAGTCAATAACGACGCCTCATAATGCTATTCATCATCGTTCATTGAGACTCACTATTATCCTGTAGGAAAATTCAACATTATGGCAAACTTCCCTATTATCAGAATACGCGCGCGGCGCAAGTACTACCGTCTTATCTTTACCGGTCTGATGGCGCTGATGATGTCACTTATTATCTCATCCGCTCTATTACTGGTTAAAGTAGGGTTCGTCGATGGCTTCTTTATGGAATTAATGCACTCGTGGGTGCTGGCCTTTGTCTTTGCGTGGCCGAGCGCCTATATCTGTGCGTATCTGGTACAAGAGCACGTGCTTAGTCGGATTGAGTTTTATTGAGTCATACGACGATAAGTACATAACAACGTTCCTTAACCAAACAAGTACTGATAACTGGTAAGCAGAGTTGTTACTGTTGATGGTTGCAAATCAACTCATCAACTTACTTCTTTAGACAAATATCTAAAAACCAAAAAAAGGATTTATCATGCGTAGCGCAACTTATGATCATTTTGGCAAACCCACTGAAGTACTCAGCATCAGCGACCGCCCTACTCCAGAGCCTAAAGCCAATGAAGTCCGAGTCAAAACGATACTCGCCTCTATCCACAACCATGACCTACTAACCATTCGCGGTCAATATGGCTTTAAACCTGAAATGCCTGCCATCGGTGGTAGTGAAGCGGTCGGTATCATCGATGCAGTAGGCAGCGATGTTAAGAATCTAAAAGTCGGTCAGCGTGTCGCAGCCGCCAGTGTACAAGCGACGTGGGCAGAGTATTTCGTCGCTGTGGAAGATATGGTATTCCCGATGCCCGACAGCTTAGATGACGAAATGGCAGCACAATTGATTGCAATGCCACTGAGCGCGCTGATGCTGATTGAGTTCTTAGAACTAAAAAGCGGTCAGTGGGTTATCCATAATGCTGCCAATGGCGCGGTCGGCAAATCGCTCGCCATGCTAGCTGCCGCGCGTGGTATTAACACCATTAATGTCGTGAGAAGTAGCGATGCTATCAAGGAATTAGAAGCACTGGGTATCAAGCATAATATCAACACCTCAGATGACGACTGGAAAGATCAAGTAAAAGCCATCCTTGGTGATGAAAAAATCAGTGCTGCGGTTGATTCTATCGGTGGTGAGTCTAGTAATGATCTGCTGGCATTACTGGGTCATGGTGGCACATTAGCATCGTTTGGCATCATGTCAGGCAAACCAATGGTGCTAAATCCAACCCACATTATTTTTAAACAAGCGACGATTAAAGGCTTTTGGGGCAGTAAAATCAGTCAAGAAATGAGCGTTGAGAATAAGCAACGCTTGGTTGATGAGCTGATCGAGCGTGCTAACAATGGCAATTTAAAACTGCCCGTTGAAGCGACCTTTGATTTGGCTGATATCTTAAAAGCAGTTGACGGGAAAATGCAGTCAGAAAAAAACGGTAAGGTACTGTTAAAACCTTAAGATTCATTTTATATCTTAAGGTTTCGAGCATTTTTCTCTACTCGCAAATGGATATCTATATAAAAAATCCAATTAGGAATAGCCTTATGTCTAAACAAACAACGTTTAAAGCTTTGGTCGTCGAAGAACATGCTGACGGCACTTTTAGTAAAAGTATTCAAGAACGCAGCGTCAGTGATTTACCTGAAAACGATTTATTAATCGAAGTACATTACTCATCACTAAACTTCAAAGATGCGATGTCGGCATCGGGTAATAAAAGAATCACCAAACAGTACCCGCATACCCCTGGTATCGATGCCGCTGGCGTCGTGATTAGCGATAAATCAGGCACGTTTACCGTAGGGCAAGAAGTATTGGTATTCGGCTATGATCTCGGTATGGATACAGATGGCGGTCTCGGTCAAATGATCTCAATCCCAGCAGACTGGGCGCTGGCTTGCCCAGAAACGCTGACGCTAAAAGAAGCGATGACCTATGGCACGGGCGGCTTAACCGCAGCGCTCAGTGTCCAAAAGCTAGAGAAAATGGGCGCAAAACCAAGTGATGGTCCAGTTGCTGTCACTGGCGCAACAGGTGGCGTCGGTACGATCAGTATCGCTATCTTAAAGCAGCTCGGCTATGACGTGATTGCATTCTCTGGTAAGCCAGAGCAAAGCGAGCATTTAAAAGCACTAGGTGCGAGCGAAGTACGTCATCGCGATACCATTAACGAGGTCGGAGATAAACCTGCCGGTCGCGAGCTGTGGGCAAACGCTATTGATACGATTGGCGGTGATTATTTGGCGAACCTACTTAAGCAAACCAAAGCTGGCGGTGCAGTGACCAGTTGTGGTTTAGCAAGCGGCGCTGAGTTTTCAATGTCAGTGATACCTTTTATCACCCGCGCGGTGTCATTATTGGGTATCGATTCGGTTTATATTCCACTAGCAGATAAAAAGGCTATCTGGAAGCGTGTCGCAACCGATATGAAGTTGCCTAATTTAGAGAATTATTGCGAAGAGATTACGCTTGAGCAAACGCCTGAATATTTAGATCGCTTTATGGCGAGTAAGACGGTCGGGCGTTATGTGGTGAATGTTCGGGGTTAGTTTTTTTAGAATTTGGGTTTTTATATAATAGCAGCGCTTTTTATGAAGAGCTGCTATTTTTATTAGTCAGTTGTTAGGTTACTGTCTATATTACTAAGACTCAAATGAAGCCTTTTAACACAGTTTAGTTTTGCTACATACATTTTTTCTACTTCTAAAAAATGTTTTTCGATCATAGTAATTCGTCAATGTTAAGTCACTCAAAGCGTTGTTCACGTTGATTATGATCTTGTGCCTCTCTTTCTCTCTCTTTCTGTATCCATTGATTAACTAATGCTAATTTCTCTTCAATCAATTTCTGAACCTCTACAGAAGCATGGTTGCTTAATTCGGAAAAAGCTTTGGCTCTTGATTCTAAAATGTCTGCAAGAGAACCTGACCAACCACTTGGCATTATCTCGTCATATATAATTTCAACTATTTTGTCTTTATCCTTAGCTATATGAAAAAAAGCTTTTATATGACTGCTTAATTCAACAGGCCTTTTATCCACTGTTGGGAAAAGCGGTTCTTCTATTGGAGTATATATACTAAGTAATTTTGCCACTCGTTGGACTTTAGCCTGATCATTATTACACCAGTCTAAAAGACGTTGAGCAGGTACTATATTGAGTGAAACTCCATCATAGTGGTTGAAAAATTGCTGATAAATCGAATCATGTTCTGACAGCTGATTATCATTAGATAGTATGGTTTCGAGCACTAGCTCTGGAAAGTTATTTAATAGTACAATCATAAGTGGTTCGATATCTTTACTAGATATACGATACTCTTCGATATTTTCTTTGATTAAACCTAATAATTCGCTTATTTCATTCTGAGGTGCTAATGAATATAAGCAATAATTGGCTACACTTTTCAAAGAATGACTGCGTAAATTTCTTAAACTACCTAGGGAAACTGCTTTCCTGATAACCTTACGTCCTGCTGAAAAAATAGTAGCAGTTGATTGATAGGTATCTTTCTTATCTCTAAAAAAACGCATACTGAGAATTTCTATAGCTGCATATATACCTTGCTCCATACTTATTATTCTATCTAATAGCTCGGATAACTCATTGTCGTTTATTGCTTCATGAGTACGACCATAGGCTAGAATCGTGAACTGAGATGCACTAATCTCCTGCTTAGTCGCTAAATCGATAAGCTTTTGGATACTCCATTCTTCCAATGGCGTACTACAGAGCAAGTATAAAAAATGTTCTTCTAGGTTACTTATCTCAAGAGCAGACTTTTGCATAATACGTGCGAGATTAGGATCGTGTTCGTATACCTGTTTAATAAATCCATGTAGCACAGAAGAGTTCAAACTTTCAACTGGCATAGTTTGGATAAGATTAATTAGATACTTAAATGTTTCTACTAAGTTAGAACTTCCTAAAGCAAGTCCCTCACCAAAATGAATAAATGAATCAAATCTTTCTTGCCACAAATCAATTCCTAGCCCTTTAATAAGACTAGTATCTTGAGCAGCTTCTTCTCCTAAGGATTTTACTTTCGCGATAATCTCTTTTCTATGGTCAGAAGGACTTTCGTTACCGCCATATATTATATGATCCCAAGTATTAGAAAATATATAGGCATGAATCTCTGTATTGATGTCTTTTGGAACAGCAATTTTTTCTAGCATTTCCAAACGAATAAGTGATTTACTATTGGACTCACCTGTTAGATTATCTATAGTACTTTTAATTTCTTTCCATAGCTTAGGCCAAACCCCATCTCGTGCATAGTTTCTAACAATATCCTCAAGCTTGCTACAACATCCAGAACTAATCCAAAGTCCGTTAAAATTGGAGACAATGAGCTGTTTTGCTATATCAATATGTACAGTATCATCTGACTGCAATAACTCTTGTAAAATATCTATCAAGCCAGAATACCAGTCCCTCCATTCTTCCTGATTAGAAGGTTGCCACCCCATTCCTCTTTTGCGCGCCCCAAATTCAAATGAACCAAATGAATGCCAAGAAGATGTCTGCAAGGCTTTATTGAGTAGCACCTTTGCAATCTCATAGTATCTGGGATTAGATGATTGAAAAAGATCTCTAATAAATGCTTGTCGTTTACTCGGTGTCGCTTCTGTCCCTGATAAATACAAAGAAAATAAGTTTTCCATCCAGTTAACAATGCTATTGTTTCTCTCACCATGTTTCTCAGTCTCAGCAAACTTAAGTAAAAGGTTGGCAGCACGATTGAAATACTCATCATCGTAAGCAAGTTGACGTAAGAGCCCAACAAACTGATTAAAGTTAGGGTTATTTCGAGAGGCAAACTCAGCGTTTTGGCAAGCTTGTTCGAGTATAGAGAGTGCTGCCTGAGGAATAACGGTAGCAATATAGCTAAAACATTTTAGGTGAATAGGACTATATGTAGAGGGATTATATAATGGCGCATCTTCTTGTATCCAACTTTCAGCTAGTCCTTGAGCTTCTAAGCTGTCATGCAAATAACTGATTCTATGAGCACAAGACATAAATAAGCGCTCATTTTCTTCTTTAAATAGCTCAGCATTAATCTGAGATATGGGAAGGTTTTCGAATGCACGTCTAGCAAGTTTGTTAGAAATGGCATGAGGAAGGACAGCCCGCCAATTACCACGCTTTTGAGCAATATGCCGTCTAAGTAACTCTGCTTGGTGACGGTACAGGGTCTTACTTTCGATACCTGAAATACGACCTAACGCTAGCAGTTCATTATTTTCATTTGAAATGTCAAAAGAGTAAATTAGAGAGAGTGTTTCTGCACTTTCTAAAAGACTAACATCTACTTGTTTTCTCTGGTGAAAAAGTCTCTTAAATAACTCTTCATCTGATAATTGACTTAAATTTTCGTTAATATCTACTTGATCAGCTAAAGCTAAAGCAACTCTTGCATTACCTCCAGAAAACTCTGCAATTTTATCGGAGTTCGTTTTGTTTAATTTAGGAAAGCGCCTTTGCAAAAGTAGTGATACCGTACCTTCACTAGCTGGTTCAATATGTATAACATGAGTTTCTTCTGGTTTGTCAGTAGAAATATCATATTCAATTGATAGCAGTTTGATCTGCGTGTTACTTGCCATTACTTTTTTCTGTAAGGTTCGATGAACTTCAGGAGGGCAGTTGTCAAGAATGATGTAAGTATCGCTATCGTTAGCAATAAGATAGTCAATCATTTCCGATGCTGAAGGGGCTAGATCATTACCTAAATCTGCATAAATCGTATTAGTATATGGAAGAGGCTCATTTCCAACTTCTGATTCAAATAAAGCTTGAGCAAACCGAGTTTTACCGACGCCTGAAAGGCCTGTAATACGAATAGCACTACCACTAGAGTGAAGCTTTTCTCTAACTACATTAATACCTTCAAGTACTGTTAACGAGTTTTGATTACCTGAACTACTATCGCTTATACAACGATGATCATCAGTAATAAAATCATCTTCTACAGCGATCGGTGTTGCAGCCCATCTACCAAATGATGTCCAACCAGATAAGGGTTTACCAATTATTTGGCGAACCCATAGAGTCACACTTGGGTAAATATGCAACCATGACAAGATGCGACTTCGACCATAGAAGTCGAGCTTTAAATCATCTTTGTTAGTTAGAGAGCCGACAGCTTCTTGCATACTGGCTAAGCGATCTTTCAGCATCTTATCGGAACAATCATCTTTACCACTGACAATGATATAAGCGCCTTTTTTATCAGCAATCTCTGACAAAATCGGTTTAGGATTAGTCCCATCTAACATTTCTTTATGACAAGCTGCCTTCCCCATCGAATGCTTTTTGACTTGAAAGCCGGTACAGTTTCTTGGTATAAAGTTAGGTTGACTTAATCGGCTATTACTATCAACGCTCACATCAAGTCCGCCATCGGCTGCTTCCTGTGCGCCTCCCCAAGTTACATCAGCTAAGGGCAATTGCTGCTGCAAAAACTCAGCTTCGCACAAGCGTCCAATTAGTTCTCTTAAGTCGCCATCATTCAATGATGTAATGTCTTCAACAGTGAGTTCCAAGCTTTTCATCTTATGCTTCTCATTTTCCAATTATTTAATGGCATTCTTTTTTATTTATTATATATAGAATTTAACCTTCCTGAATTAAATTCTATATATAAAAAAACACCCAACCAAGTTGAGTGTTTCTTTACATCAGCTAAAAAATAAATAGGATATTATTCCCACTCAATCGTCGCTGGTGGCTTGCTCGATACATCATAAGTCACGCGTGATACTTCCGCGATTTCATTCATAATACGATTCGATACCGTTTCAATCAGATCATACGGCAGATGAGCAAAGCGTGCGGTCATAAAGTCAACAGTTTCAACGGCACGTAGCGCAATCACCCACGCATAACGGCGACCATCACCGACCACGCCGACCGATTTGATCGGTTGGAATACCGCAAATGCTTGCGCGGTCTTCTCATACCAGCCTGAGCGTTCTAACTCTTCCATAAATATCGCGTCAGCAGAGCGTAGGATATCAGCAAATTCTTTGGTGACTTCGCCCAAAATACGCACGCCCAAACCCGGTCCTGGGAACGGATGGCGGTTAATCATTTTAGCTGGTAAACCTAAGGTAATACCCAATTTACGCACTTCATCTTTAAACAAATCACGTAACGGCTCAACCAATTCAAACGCCAAATCATCGGGCAAACCGCCAACATTATGATGGCTCTTAATGACGTGGGCTTTACCTTGATGCGACTTCGCTGATTCAATCACGTCTGGATAAATCGTGCCTTGCGCTAAGAATTCGATGACTTTACCATCGCTCTGCTCGCTGACTTCACGGGCACTATTAGCAAATACATCGATAAAGGTTTTACCGATGATTTTACGCTTGGCTTCAGGATCAGACTCGCCAGCCAATGCCGTTAAGAATAACTCTTCAGCATCGACACGAATGACTTTTACGCCCATGTTTTCAGCGAAGATTTGCATCACTTGGTCGCCTTCGTGTAGACGCAAGAGACCCGTATCGACAAATACACACGTTAATTGGTCGCCAATGGCTTTATGCAACAATGCTGCGACGACTGAGCTATCTACGCCACCTGAAAGACCTAGTAACACTTGCTTATCACCGATTTGCTTTTTGAGTTGCTCAATACGCATATCGATGATGTTATCAGGCGTCCAGCTACCCGCGCAGTCACAGATTTGATGGACAAAACGTCCTAGCAATGCCTGACCTTGTGCGGTATGCGTCACTTCAGGATGGAACTGCAAACCATAATAATGGCGCGAATCATCTGCCATGATCGCAATCGGGCAGCTTGGCGTGCTGGCAACGATATCGAAGCCTTGTGGGGCATCGACCACTTTATCGCCATGACTCATCCAGACATTTAGCTTCGCTGCTGCGTCTTCGATACCATCAGTCAGCGTTGATTTGCCATCGATATTGATGGTTGCTGCGCCAAATTCATGGATATCACTGGCGTGAACTTTACCACCGAAACGCTCTGCCATCGCTTGCATACCATAGCAGATACCTAATACTGGTACGCCTAGATCAAATACAGCATCGTTGATGCGTGGGCTGTCATCTGCGTGGACGCTCTCAGGACCACCAGATAAGATAACGCCTTTTGCGCCAAAATCGATGATGCGCTGAGTGTCGATATCATAAGGGAACATCTCACAGAATACACCTGAATCACGGACACGGCGGGCGATAAGCTGGCTGTACTGTGAGCCAAAATCGAGAATTAAGATGCGATCTTCTTTAATAGTAGGAACGTTGGCAGCAGTTGTCATAACGTAGTGTCCATCAATAAATAAATTGGTGCGCTATTTTAACAAGTTTCACGAATGTAGTGGCGGTTAGATATACGTTTATTATTGTCTATTTTTTAATGATTCTACTAATGTTTAGCATATATCAAATAATCAGATCATTTGTGATATGCTAATTCGATAAAAAAAATATCCTCATTGCCTGATTATGGACAATGAGATAGCCACAGTAGCGACACTCAAACCGTGATTATAAATAGATAGGTTAAATTTACTATGAGCAAAATTAAATCCTTTATGCGTAAAACGTCTAAAACTGCCTCTATCTCAACGACCTCTCCTATTGATAATACCAGTTTAGATACGCTCTCAAAAATAGATACGTCCGTCACTACACCTGTCAACACACCTATAGAACAGACGCGCTGGAATGGTTGGGGCAATATCAGTATCAATAAAAAAGTCTCGCCACATGGGGCAAAACTGATCAAGTCACACATTGGTAAAACTAAAAAACTGTCTTCTGTCAGCTTACAAAAGGTGCTCAAAACCGTTCCAAAATCACGCTTACCTGCTGCTATGATTGAGCTTGATACTGTATCTGTCGATAACGAAGTAAGACTCAGACACGCCCGTGGTCAGAGCTTTCCGGATTGGATAGCCATGCACGGCGGCGACTTTGAGGTCTTTCCTGATGGCGTGGCGCATCCGCAATCAACCGCTGATGTCGAAACCTTATTAAAACTAGCAAGCGAGTACGACCTGATCGTCATTCCTTTTGGCGGTGGTACCTCAGTCGCTGGTCATATCAATCCGCAAAAGGGTTCACGCCCTGTATTGACTATCGCTATGAGTAGGATGGATCAGCTGATTGACTTGGATATAGAGAGCCAAATTGCTACTTTTGGCGCAGGGACACAAGGTCCAGCAGTCGAGGCACAATTAAATGCCCACGGTTACCGTTTAGGACATTATCCGCAGTCATGGGAATTATCGACGCTTGGCGGCTGGATTGCAGCACGCTCTAGCGGTCAGCAGTCATTGGGTTACGGACGTATCGAGCAGATGTTTGCTGGTGGTACTTTGGTCACGCCTCTAGGGGTACTCAATATCGCTGATATTCCAGCGTCAGCAGCAGGGCCTGATCTGCGTGAAATGATGATGGGCACTGAAGGTCGCGCCGGTATTTTTACCGAAGTCAAAATGCGCGTGCAGTCGCAACCGGAAGAAGAGCTATTCAAAGTGGTATTTTTGCCAAATTGGGAAGCGGGTAAAGAAGTGCTTAGACAAGCCGTGCAGAGTAATATTCGCTTATCCATGCTACGCCTAAGCAATGCGGTCGAGACTGATACTCATCTACATTTAGGCACGACGCCCAGTCAATTTTTGGCAATCAACACCTATCTAAAAGCTCGCGGATTAGGTTCACAAAAAGTCATGCTGACTTATGGGGTAACAGGCGATAAAGCACAGAATGCGCTGGCACTGACGCAGTTTAAAAATCTGTTAAAGCAGCATGGTGGTATCAGCGGCAAGCTTGCCAATCTGATGGGCAATATCTGGGCACACGGGCGTTTTAAATTTCCATATTTGCGCGGTACTTTATGGGAGAAAGGCATCATGGTCGATACCTTTGAGACCGCGACCAATTGGTATAATATCGACGAGCAAATGCAGCAGATGCAAGCAGCGGTGCAAACTGCACTGGCAGACGAAGGCGAAGCCGTGATGGCTTTTACTCATATCTCACATGTTTATAAGCAAGGTGCTAGCCTTTATACCACCTATTTCTTTAGAGCGGCACAAGATCACGCCAGTACCTTAAGTCGCTGGCAAAAAATCAAGCATGCTGCCAGCTCAAGTCTGGCAAATGGTAAAGCGACAATATCGCACCAGCATGGTGTCGGTCGTGACCATGCCCCTTACCTCACTGCTGAAAAGGGTAAGCTAGGTATTCAGGTTACCCGTGATATGCTTAAAAGTCTGGACCCTGAGCAGCGTATGAATCCGGGTGTTTTGATTGAATAATAACTTTATTCAAAAACCTTGTTTATAGTTATAGTGAGTTCAGTATTAAAGCGATACAGTAGGACTGGGATGAATTTTACGCAGCCTCTGTCAGCGTAGTCACAGCACGCCAGAAAAATTTATACCAGTACTGCGTTGGAACATAACGTGTCTGTTTTATTTGGAATTGACTATAGTTTGGTTTAAGAGCGTTACAGCGCGGCTGGCATTGATTTTTCGCAGCCTCTGTCGGCGTAGGCACAGCACGCAAGGAAAATTAATACCAGTCGCGCATTATAATATAGTGTATTTATTTTATTTAGTAACGACTATGAATTAGATTATTTGGATAACATACATAGTTGAAATTAAGTAACAATTAAAATGAGTCGTCTATGAACCGAGCTAATCAATATCAACAACGCCAGCAAGCATTAGCACCACTGTCTCGTTCTGAACCATGGGATATGCTCATTATCGGTGGCGGGATCACTGGTGCTGGTATTGCTCGCGAAGCAGCAAGACGCGGCTTAGCAGTACTATTAATTGAGCAAAAAGACTTCGCTTGGGGCACCTCCAGCCGCTCAAGCAAAATGGTACATGGCGGGCTACGTTACATTGCCTCGGGCGATTTCAAGACGACACTGCACAGCGTACGCGAGCGTGAACGCATGCTGAATGAAGCAAGTGGCCTCGTTAATGAGATGCACTATGTCATGCCCCATTACAAAGGCAAGTTTCCACCGCCATGGATATTTAATAATCTACTTAGGGTATATGATAAGCTCGCGGGTAAGCACTACTTTAAGTACTTTAAAAAAGACGCCTTTCTTAGCCTTAACCCTCATATTAAACAAGATAAGTTTTTGGGTGCCAGTCAATTTAGTGATGCCGTGACCGATGACTCACGGCTCGTGATGCGGGTATTGGACGAAGCTATTCATGATGGCGCGCACGCGATTAACTATCTTAAAGCAGAATCACTCATAACCACTGAACAAGGCTTAGTGGTGGGGGCTACTCTAAAAGACACCTCTCCCCAACATAGCACCCATACTTACGACGTTCAGGCCAAAGTCGTGGTCAGTGCCACGGGCGCTTGGGCAGATACGTTACGGATGCAAGCCAGTCAGCAAACGGAACAAACCTTTCATAAGCAAATTCGTCCATCGCGTGGCAGTCATTTGGTAGTCAGTCAAGAGCGCCTACCGCTCAATCAAGCCTATACCTTTTTGCATCCTGTCGATAAAAGAGCAATCTTTGTCTTTCCGTGGGAGAACCGAACCGTTCTTGGTACTACTGATTTGGACCATCCACCCTTAGATGATACAGAAGTCGGCATTACCAATGCCGAGGTGGACTATCTGTTGACCGCGACCAATGATCTTTTTGATGATGTAGATATTAGCCGCAAGGATGTCATCAGCTCATGGGCAGGCGTGCGTCCACTGATTTCTGATGGCAATGATGGTAAGCGCGTCAGTCCTAGTAAGGAAAAACGCGATCATAGCGTCTGGTTGGATAATAATCTGGTCACTGTAAGCGGTGGCAAATTAACCACCTTTCGCCTAATCGCCCTTGATGTACTAAAAGTCTGTCAAAAGGTACTCGAACTCGATGAATCAGCTACTCAAGATAATGTATTATATAGCAGCCAAGTTTTTAGCAAGCAAACCTCAACCAACCCTAAATTTACTGCCCTGCCGCTACCATTACAACAGCGCTTAAAAGGTTTTTATGGCCTACAGCTCGATACTTTGCTAGAGCTGGCTCATGACGATGACTTGGCTTATGTGACTGATAGCAATACCATTTGGGCGGAGATTCGCTTTGCTGCTCGCTATGAGCAGGTTATTCATTTGGATGATTTATTACTACGACGCACGCGCTTGGGTCTTATATTGCCCAATGGTGCGATGACCCCGCTAATCAGTCAGCGAGTCAAGCAAATATGTCAGCAGGAGCTAGGCTGGGATGAGCAAAAATGGCAGCAAGAGTCTGACCGTTATCAAGCCTTATGGCAACGCTACTATTATCTGCCTGCGGCTTAGCGCTTTTTTATATCCTAATTTATCTATACTAAACTCATTGTTGAAAAGATATGGCGGAACTGGGTTAATTTTTTCAGCCTCTGTCGGCGTAGGCACAGCACGCAAGGAAAATTAATACCCGTTCCGCTTTATACTCTAAGTTAGCTTCAATCTATATTCCCACATAGTTAAGGATGACTATGACCGACAACTTTGATGCGCCTATTTATTTCTTAGCTATCGACAATGGCACCCAAAGCGTTAGAGCGCTTATCTTTGATCAATTCGGCACCGAGATAGCCAAAGCACGCGTCCCTATCGAGCCGTATTTTTCTGAGCAGCCTAGTTTTGCCGAGCAACATGCTGACTACTATTGGCAAAAATTAAGCGAGGCCTGTCAGCAGTTGTGGCAAAATTGCGATATCACGCCAGCGCAAATTGCCGGTGTTAGCCTAGCCACCCAGCGCTATACCATGATATGTTTGGACAAGGATAAACAACCGCTACGCCCAGCCATTGTGTGGATGGATTTGCGTCGCGGCGAGAACAATGACATAGGCTTTCTAGGTCCACTCACCAAAGTCATCGGTATGGGCGAGCTGGTACAAGAGGCGCAGCAAAAAGCACGCTGTAATTGGCTTGCGCATCATGAACCAGAAATTTGGGAGAAAACAGCCTATTATGTCAATTTATCCGCGTACCTCACCTATCAGCTCACAGGCGAGATTGCCGACTCTACTGGTCATGCCTTAGGCTATCTGCCTTACGATTACAAAACGCAAGCATGGTTTAAGCCAAACAACATCAAATGGCGACTGTTCAGTTGCCGGATAGAGCAAATGCCCAAACTTATACCACCTGGGCAGCAGCTCGGTAGTATTACTGCTAAAGCTGCCGCCGCTACTGGTATTCTTGAAGGCACACCAATGATTGCTGCCGCCAGTGATAAAGCTTGCGAAGCGTTGGGTTCCGCCGGACTTGCCGCCGATACCGCCTGCTTAAGCTTTGGCACTACTGCGACTATTAATACCACGTCGAGCCATTATATTGAGATACTCAAGCACATGCCCGCTTATACCGCCGCCGCGCCAAATTACTACAATCATGAGTATATGATTTATCGCGGCTTTTGGATGGTCAGCTGGTTTAAGGAGCAATTTGCCCAGTATGAAGAGCAACTGGCAAAAACGCAGGGTGTTGATACTGAAAAACTACTCGACAAGGCAGTCAAAGACATTCCAGCAGGCTGTATGGGTTTGATGATGCAGCCGTACTGGTCGCCCGGTGTTCGTCATCCGGGTCTTGAAGGCAAAGGTGCGCTTATTGGTTTTGGTGATGTACATACGCGAGCGCATGTCTACCGCGCTATTTTAGAAGGGCTGGCTTATGAGCTAAAGCTTGGTTTTGATACCATTGAGAAGCGTACAGGCAAAGCCATTAAACACCTGCGTGTGTCTGGCGGTGGCTCCCAAAGCGACTCCGCCATGCAGCTAACGGCAGATATCTTCGGTATGCCCGCCTATCGACCGCATACTTATGAAGCCTCAGGCTTAGGCGCTGCCATCAACTGTGCGGTGGGACTTGGCGTTTATCCTGACCATTTAACCGCAACTCAGGCCATGACCCATTTGGGTGATGGGTTCTTACCTATCGAAGCCAATGTCCAGCTCTACAAACGTCTTTATAATGAGGTTTATCTCAAAATGTATGAGCGCTTAAAGCCTTTATATCAAAGCATTCAAGATATTACGGGTTATCCAGCTAAGTAATATAGTCAGTTCGATATAAAAGAGGCATGTTAAAAATAGCGTTATGTTGGGATAAACTTTCCTCGCTTGCTGTGCCCTTTGCACTCCAGAGGCTTCGCAAAATTTATCCCAGCAGCACTGTATTCTTTTTAAATTGAATCGACTATATTAAAAACATCGCTATTTAATGCTGTTTGCATACGGTTTAGCCCTTCTATCAGCAGCGCTCTAGGACAAGCCACATTAAGGCGCATTTTAAGATGGCCTTCATCACCATATTTAATCCCTGCACTCAGCTCAACCTTAGCAGCTCTCAATTTGTCATAAAGCATTTGATCGTCTTGCGCATATGCCGAACAATCCAGCCAAATCAAATACGAAGCTTCTGGACGCATCACCTTAATCTTAGGTAAATGCTCTTCTAAAAATTGTAGCGTTAAGTCAATATTGGCTTCAATATAAGTCAGCGCCTGCGCCAACCACTCACCACCTTGCTCATAAGCACTACGCATCGCCGTATAAGCGAATAAATTTAGCTCATGCTCGTCACTCAAACGCTGCTGCTGGTTAATTTTACTCAGTAATCCGCTGTCTTTAGCAAATATCATCGAGCCTTTGATACCGGCAATATTAAAGGTTTTGGTCATCGAAGTTAGGCTGACTACTTTGTGCTCGTAGCCTGTTGCTAGGGTTAAAAAAGGCGTAAATGTATACCCACTCAAAGTTAAATCTTGATGAATCTCATCACTCACAATGGCCACATCGTGCTTCTTGCAAATACAAAGCAGCGCTTCAAGTTCATCCGCCGTCCATACCCGCCCGCCCGGATTATGCGGATTACAGAACAAATATAGCTTAACTTTATGCTCGATAATTTTGGCTTCGATATCAGCTAAATCCAGATGATATTTACCATCTATTTCCTTTAATGCAGAGGTCACCAGCTTACGACCATTGTCCAAAACCTTGGTCATAAAAGGCGTATAGATAGGGTCATTAATGAGTACCGCATCCCCTGCCTCGGTAAATACTTTCATCATCAGCGCTAGGCTTGGGACGACACCTGGTGAGAACAAAATATTTTCTTTAGCAAGCGCCAACTCATAGCGACTACCATGCCAATCAATGATCGCGTCATACAGTGCCTCGGTGGGTTTGGTATAGCCCAATATGCCATGCTGCACGGCTTGCTCAATCGCGTTTAAGATAGGCGGCGCGGCCTTAAAATCCATATCCGCCACCCACAGCGGAATCGTATCATCGGTATAGTGCCATTTGAGCGACCCCGTATCCCGTCTATCGATGACTTCATCAAAGTTATACAACACCCGCACCCTCCTTTATTTAAAAATGATGGTTCAGGGTACAACATGAATGGCGTCATCAACAATCGCTTTATGAAGGATATATTAAGTCGCTATATGATTATCAAAATCACGCCTATTTCGTCCTTTTTAAAACCTGATACTATTGGCTAATAGTGGTATACACTCAAAGCATCAATCAAGGAGACAGATGATGACGACACTAGACCAACAGCCACATAAGGATACGCAAGCATACGTCTTGACGAAATCCGATATCGATAACACGCCTGAGACTAAGCACGTCCATCAGTTCAATCAGCACGCCATTCGCCATACCGTTTCGCTCAGCGACATCGTCGGTCTGACCAAATTTGGCTTGCACCTTGTGCGCGTTGAGGCAGGCGATGAGACAACGACGCATCACTATCATGAGGAGTCAGATGAGTTCATTTATGTACTGTCAGGCGAGCTGTCACTTCGCTACGGCAATGAGCATTATCAGCTGAGTGCTGGAGATTTTGTCGGTTTTCCTGCTCATGGCGCGGCGCACTCGATGCGCAATGAGAGCGATACCGATGCCACTTACTTGATGGGCGGCAGCCGACCACCGATTGACATTACCCTGTATCCAGAGATCAATCGCAAGATGTATACGATCCATGGTAAAAAGGAGTATGTGAATATGGAAGATTTGGGCGAGGTTTAAACTGTGTAGTGATGAAAAGTAGCCAATCCTGCCATCTACTATTGTCAGGGCTAAAACTGTTTTTAGGGCAACTTTAATAAATATATTAAGATTTTTCTCAATCATTTTATGCTAAATTAGCAAACAAATACTTATTATTTTAATTGGTAGTCAAATTATTTATATTATGATAAATCTACTTCACTAAAATACAAGTCAAATTAAATTGCTTCTATCTAAGTTAGTAAATATTAAAAAGGATATCCTGTGAACACTGATGTCAAATGTAAAGAAGTTGGTGAAAACTGCATTTACTGGCAGCCAATTAATCAATCTAATCAGAGTTACAAAGACGTAATACATTCTTGGAAAATTATTTTTTTTGCTTTCAAGGAAGAGGATCTTAGCACTGGAGTTGAAGGGCTAAGACCTCCACAAATAGGAGCAATCCATGCAGGTTTAGGATATGAAAAGTCCGATCATAATGAATCTGCAACTATTGTCATGCCGACAGGTACTGGTAAAACTGAAACAATCTTATCGTTAGTAGTGGCTGGAAAGTTCCCTTTAACTTTAGTTATAGTGCCTTCAGATGCGCTACGTACTCAAATTAAAAACAAATTTTTGAACCTTGGTCTTTTGCGAAAGCTAGAGTTAGTTGATGATAAGTTTGAAAATCCCCACGTCGCTACAATAACGCATGGCGTTAAAAGGCTTCAGGAAATTGATGAATTATTAAATTCTAACGTTATCATAGCAACGCCATCTGTATTTTCTAACTTTTCCGCTAGTTGCCTAGCTACTCTATTGAATGCATGTACACATCTTATTGTTGATGAAGCACATCATATAGCAGCAAAAACATGGACTAATATAAAAACGTATTTTTTAGATAAAAAAGTTTTTCAGTTTACTGCCACACCTTTTAGATCCGATGGTATTAGAGTGGAAGGCAGGATTATTTTCGATTATTCCCTTAAAAAGGCTCAATTAGATGGTTACTTTCAAGAAATTGATTTTCATTCAGTAAAGGAATTTACTCAGGAAAAATCCGACAAAGCCATTTCTGAAAAAGCAATCAAAATCCTTAGAGATGATATTAGCTTAGGCTTTGACCATATGGTTATGGCTAGAGCATCTTCTATAAAAAGAGCGAAAGAGATTTTCAAATTATATGAGAGTGAAACAGACCTATATCCAGTATTAATAAATAGTAAGACAAAAAATAGTAAGACAAAATTAGAAGCTATCAAAAACGGAAGTCACAAGATAATTGTTTGCGTAGATATGCTAGGTGAAGGTTTCGACCTTGCTAACTTAAAAATATCTGCCATGCATGATGTTCATAAAAGTATAAATATAACTCTTCAATTTATAGGTAGATTTACGAGAACAAATAACAAACTAGGCAATGCTAAGTTCATAGCTAATATCGCTAATACTGGGGTTAGTAAAGAACTTGCAAAATTGTATGTAGAAGATTCTGATTGGAATAACATTATCAGCGAGGTAAGTTTAAACAAAATTAAAGATGAGAAAATGTATCAAGAATTTAAAGAAAAATTTTCAGAATCAACAAATATTTTTAATTTAGGCTTAGTACCTAATATGAGTACGACCATATACAGATTAGCTTCGAAATCATGGAATCCTCAAAACATTTTCTCGCTAGGAGAGAAACATTTTAAAATATTTGAACATACTGTCAATGATGAGAACGATACTATTATCTTTAGTACAAAGACCTATGTCCCTGTAGGCTGGACTAAATCTAAAGAGTTGTTTGACGAAATTTGGGACTTGTATGTCCTATATTATGACAAAGAAAATAGCCTACTATTTTTTCATACTTCTAATAAAGGCACTTTAAATAGATATATAGTCAAGTCGATTGCTAATAAAGCAATTCAAGTCAGAGGGGAACCGATATTTAGAGCACTATACGGACTTAGACGTTTGCGCCTACAAAATGTAGGCCTTAACAAAAATAAAAAAGGGGTTCGCTACACTATGCATACTGGTAGAGATATAGCTGAACAAATACCTGATATCGAAGCACAGAGAGCTGTAAAATCGAATATTTTTGGCAAAGGTTTTGAGAACGGTGAGGAAACTAGTATTGGTTGTTCATATAAAGGTAAAATTTGGGCAATGGATAGCGACTCTATAGATAAATGGTTTACATGGTGTAAGAATGTTGGTAAGAAAATTCTTGATGAAAGTATAGATCCTAATCATGTGCTTAAAACTGCTATGCGCAATACTACTCTTTCAAGTTTCCCTCATTTGCCTATAATTTCTATAGATTGGCCAGTAGAACTACTTCGAAAGAACGAAGAAACAATAATTATAGGAAATACTGATTGGAGTGAAAAATTAGTAAACTGCGAATTAAATTCAGCTTTACTACCTGCTCCTGATGGTAAAGAAATTTCTATCTACCTTTGCACACCTGAAAATAGAAGCGAAATAAAGTTTTCATTAAATAATGATGAAGCGAAGTTTGAGTCTTCAGATGATCTATATATTCAGTTTGGTAAGACACCTATATTACTCAATGATTTCTTTTCTGAACATCCACCAACATTATTATTGGTAGATACATCTTACATTGAGGGTGACCAACATTATTACCCCAATGAACAATACGCATATCTATATGATAAAAATAAGATAAAAATCTGGAATTGGGAGGGCGTAGATATATCTACAGAGTCTCAAAAAGTACAAAAGATTCGTAGCTCTATTCAATACAATACTATAGAAAAGATAAAAGGTTCTTACGACTTAGTTTTTGATGACGATGGCAGTGGTGAAATTGCAGATATCGTTGCTATTAAAAATGACAATGATAGAGTGCTTTACATTGACTTTTTTCACTTAAAATATTGTTCAAAAAACAAGGAAGGTCTATCAAATCCTGGGGCCAGAGTTGATGATGTTTATCAAGTAGCAGGTCAAGCAGCGAAAAGTATCAAGTGGATTAGTGATGTAGATAAGCTTATATCTAGACTAATTTATCGTGAAACTCAGAGGTTAGCGAAAGATGAACTTTCTCGAATAGATAAAGGTGATCTAGAATACTTATTTTATTTGCAGAAGGTCGCAAAGCTAGCATATTATGAATTTAATATGACAATTATCCAACCAGCAATCTCAAAAAGTAAAGTTTCAGACGAACAGCTTATAATTTTGGGTAATGCTGAGACATACATTAATGAAATTACTGGAATAAAGCTTAATGTTATTTCAAGTGCTTAATTGGCATTATAAAAATAATATATTTACTTCTTGATAAATCAAAAGTAGGTTAACGCCCCTTAAACTCAGCTTCCCTTCTCTCAACCATCGCCATCACGCCCTCTTTCGCATCTTCTGAATGAAAGAGCGGCGGCAGATAGCTATGGATATTGGCCAGTGCCGTCGCTGCTCCATTGCGGCTCGCATCTTGTGCGGATGATAGCGCGCCTCTTACCCCTAATGGCGCGGCTTTACAGATTTCTTGTGCCAGCGTTAATGCGCGCTCGTATTCAGACCCATTTGCCACCACTTCACTGACCAAGTTCAGCCGATCAGCCGTTTGCGCATCGAATGCTTTACCCGTGAGTAGATATGGCATGGCTTTTTGCCAGCCTGCCGCCGCGACAAACCGTACCGTCGCCCCGCCAAACGGCATGATGCCGCGCTGGACTTCCATTTGGGCAAAGTTACAGTTATCACTGGCGATGACCACGTCACTATTGAGCATCAGCTCGATAGCCACGGTAAAGCAAGTCCCTTTGACCGCCACCACCACAGGTTTGGTACGTAAGCGTCCGCTAATGCCCCACGGGTCAATTTGGTTGTCATCAAATTCAAACACACCGTCGTTTAGCTTGTCTTGCAGCTCGACCAGATCAAGCCCAGCGGTGAAGTGATCGCCATGCGCAAAGATGAGCGCGCAGCGTAAATTGTCATCGTCTTCATATTGGGTCAGTGCGTCAGATAACTGCGTAATCATATGACTGTCAAAGGCATTGCGTTTGTTGGCACGGTTTAGCCCAATCAGGCAGATATAACCGTCAGTGTCATAAGTGATGCGCTTGTCTTGAGTATTACTGTCCGTCGTCATGGTGCTGTCCTTGTCGAAGTAATTTTTTATGAAGTCAGTGATTATATCGTCGAGTCTTGATGGTTGAATCTTGATCGTTTATTTATAGCGGTTTGTCGATAAACCTGCTTTTCATCCACCTTTTAATATAGACACCATATAGCGATAACACAAGCGATAGCAATGACTCGAATGGCGCGATAATAGATAAAAGTTGACCTCATTTACGATAAGTGCAACTATGATTCAGACTGGATAGGGTACAGAGGGTTTTATGGAGTTTTGGCACGGATTTTTGCTAATCACGAGCGTTCACTTGCTGGCCGCCGCCTCACCAGGGCCTGACTTTGTCTTGGTCTCGCAGCAGACCTTAGCCAAAGGTCGACGTACTGGTTTGATTTGTAGCCTTGGTATTACTTTGGGTCTTGCCGTACACATCATTTATTCGGTGCTAGGACTGGCAACGGTCATCGCCCATTCGCAGCCACTACTCACTGCTATTAAATGGTTGGGCGGCAGTTATCTTATTTATCTAGGATGGCAAGGTATTCAAGCCAAACCGAAAAAAACATCAGAATTAGCAAATCCAGTAGAGCTAATAGATTCAGGTGCTCACGTTTCACAAGATATGCTTATTAAGCAAATGACTTCTACCAATGATGCCGAGCTTTCTGATAAAGCCATTTCTAATAAAAAACTGCCTACTGATATTGAATCGACCACTGCCATTTTACGCCGTGGCTTTTTTTGTAATGTGTTTAATCCAAAAGCACCAGTATATTTCGTCGCGATATTTACACTCGTACTCTCACCCGATATACCGCTGTGGCAACTGGCTATTTATGGCGTATGGATGATGGTCTTGCAGATGGCATGGTTTAGTACCGTGGTGATGTTACTGTCTATTCCTGCCGTTCATCGTCGCTTTCAGCGTTTTGAACATTGGATCGACCGCGTATTGGGTACAGCGATGATAATATTGGGATTAAATCTTATTTTACGTAGTCGATAAGACGCTAGTGACTCGTGAAATCTGCTAAAATGGTGCATTATATTCAAACATCAAAGCCCGATACTATGACCAGTAAGCCTATAAACCGTCGCCCGACCGCCAATAATCACAGAAACCGCTCGCCTGAGACTGCCAAAAAATTAGGGCAGCTGCATCCGCGCAATCCGCACCAAGGTCGTTATGACTTTGTATCATTGACTCGTGCCTTACCAGAGCTTGCCAAGCACACCATTACCAATCCTAAAGGTGAGTCGACGATTAACTTCTCCGATCATCAAGCGGTACGAGTGCTCAATCAGGCACTACTAGCAAATTATTATGGCGTGAAATTTTGGGATATTCCTGAAGGTTATCTCTGCCCACCGATCCCTGGTCGTGCCGACTATATCCATTATATCGCTGACCTGCTCGCGCAAACCACGCATGTGAATAAAGACAATACACCGCCAACTGGCAAAGAAATCCACGCCCTAGATATTGGCACGGGTGCCAGTGCAATTTATCCCATTATTGGTAGTCAAAGCTACGGCTGGCGCTTTACTGCCTCTGATATCGACCCTATTTCGGTCAATACCGCCGCGCTGATTTGTGAAACCAATCCAAAGCTAAAAAGTGCTGTTAAAGTCAAACTACAGACCGAACCTAAATTTATTTTTAAAAATATCATCGGTCGCCAAGATTACTTTGATGTGGTGGTATGTAATCCCCCGTTCCATGCCTCATTAGAAGAAGCGATGGAAGCCAATAGCCGTAAGCAGCATAATTTACAACGACATCGCGGTAAGAATGAGAATGAACAAATCAGCCGTAGCTCAACAAAGTCTGGCAATGCCGCACAAAACCTAAACTTTGGTGGTCAGCATAAAGAGCTGTGGTCTGAGGGCGGCGAGATTACCTTTTTAACCAAGATGGCAAAAGAGAGTCAAGATTTCGCTGAGCATGTTGGCTGGTTTACGACACTGGTATCTAAGTCAGAAAACGTAAAACCTCTGCAATTGCTGTTAAAACAACTTGGTGTCGCCCAAATGCGTATCATCGAGATGAGTCAAGGTCAAAAAAGTACTCGTATACTTGCATGGCGTTTTAATACTGATGAAGAGTAAATAATAATTAAGATTATAAATAACTATAGTTTCACGTGAAACAAAAAAGCACCCCTTTGATCATCAAAGGGGTGCTTTTTATTGTAGAGAATTAATCCAAATAATAGTGCTTATTAACGGATAAACATAACCTTTATACCAATGGCTATCAATACCAATCCACCAAGTATCTCAGCTTTATCCTCAAGCCACGTTCCCGAAGATTTACCTAAATAGATACCAAAAAAGCCAAATCCAGCGGTAACAATAGCGATGATGGAGCACGCTAACCACGCATTAAGTGCCAGTAAATTTAAAGTAAATCCTGCTGCCATGGCATCAATACTGGTGGCAATAGCCAATGTGAACATCATGCGATGATTGATTTTTTCTTGCATATTTCTATCAAAACTGTCTTCTAATACCGCTTCAATCTCACCATTAAAAGCTTCATATAACATCTTAGCGCCAAGTAAAATCAAGATACCACCGCCAATCCACGGGGCAGCAGTCGCCAACCAGCCTAGCAATACTGCACCCAATAAATACCCTATCAGTGGCATTAAGCCTTGTGCGATACCAAAATACAGTGCTGCATAAACCGCTAAACGTAAAACATAAGCGGACGATTGTTTTTGGGACTTAGCGCCTAAACCAATTGATACCGCAAATGCATCCATTGCCAATGCTATAGCAAGTAAAATAACTTCGATCATTTCTATATCCATTATTTAAAGCATTTATTCAATTAAGTTTCACGTGAAACAGGCTTGATATTAAAAAACTACCGCATTGGTTGCCAAAGCGGTGGTTTTTCATTGATTCACAATATTATGCCATTTAGATATCTAAATTAGAAACCGTTAACGCATTTTCTTCGATAAAGATACGACGCGGTTCAACATGATCACCCATCAAGCAGGTAAACATATGATCCGCTGCGATAGCATCTTCAATATTGACGCGCAGCATACGGCGGTTTTCAGGATCCATAGTGGTATCCCACAGCTGATCGGCATTCATCTCGCCCAATCCTTTATAGCGCTGGATCGCTAGACCACGACGCGCGTCAAGCATCATTTGCTGCCACAAATAATCGAAGTCACGTATTGGGATGTCTTTGGTTGTACCCGCTGTTGCGTCACGGCGAATAAAAGCATCTTCATCAAGCAAGGTATTCCATTCAGCTGATAAACGCAGCAGCTTAGTATACTCACCCGAATTGATAAAGCTGGCATCGAGCAAATAATGATGGGCCAACTGATGCACATAGACCGTAATACGTGGCAGCCATTGTGCTTTTGCGACTACCGCTTCAGTGTCAGAGCTATCACTTTCTTCAACGGCAACGCCAGGTTTCATACCCAGTAAATCAGCGGCAGCAGCATCCATATTTTTAGGCTGCGGTGCATGGATATTCACCAGCTCAATCTCAGGGTTTAAGTCACTACCAAAGTGCTCAAGCTGAGTCTGTAGCGTATCTTTCCATGCTTGCATTGCATCTTTATCATACGTCATATCAGTACTAAGCTTTGGCGTATGCGTTAGGGCATCCAACAAAACGGCTGGATAACGAATCTGCAAACGCGCTTTAATCAACTGCGTTTGATTATAATCGTTTAATAAAGTCTCTAGCGCTTGACCAGTAATCGCAGGGGCATCAGCACTGATATGCAGCCTAGTATTATCAATCGTTGAAGATAATAAATACGCTTTAAGTGCTTCATCGTCTTTTAAGTACAGCTCTTGACGACCTTTTTTAACTTTATATAGCGGTGGTTGTGCGATATAAATATAACCACGCTCAATCAATTCAGGCGTTTGACGGAAGAAAAAGGTCAATAGCAAAGTACGAATATGCGACCCATCAACGTCCGCATCGGTCATGATAATGATTTTATGATAGCGAACTTTATCAGGATTATATTCATCAGGACCAATACCGCAACCAAGTGCAGTAATTAGATTACCGACTTCTTGTGACGATAACATTTTATCAAAACGCGCTCGCTCAACGTTTAGGATTTTACCTTTTAAAGGCAAAATTGCTTGCGTTTTACGGCTACGACCTTGCTTGGCTGAACCGCCAGCAGAGTCCCCTTCCACGATATATAACTCTGATAATGCAGGATCTTTTTCTTGGCAATCCGCCAATTTACCCGGCAGACCTGCGATATCTAATGTGGTCTTACGACGAGTCATCTCACGCGCTTTACGAGCAGCATCACGAGCACGAGCAGCATCAATGATTTTACCGGCAATTAATTTACCAGCGCTTGGATTTTCTTGCAGATAATCATTAAACTTATCGTGCATTGCTGATTCGACGGCAGATTTTACTTCACTTGATACCAACTTATCTTTGGTTTGACTCGAAAACTTAGGATCTGGAACTTTAACAGATACGATAGCCGTTAGACCTTCACGGGCATCATCACCAGTCGCAGCCACTTTCTCTTTTTTGAAGAGATTTTCACGATCCATATAGGTATTCAAACAACGCGTGAGTGCTGAGCGGAAGCCAGATAAATGCGTGCCGCCATCGCGCTGTGGAATGTTATTGGTAAAACAAAACACTTTTTCGTTATAAGTATCTGTCCACTGCAACGCCACTTCGACACTGATACCATCATCTTGATTACTGATAAAATGGAACACATCATTGATGCCATCTTTACCAGCATTAATATAGCTGACAAACTCTGATAATCCACCTTTGTGTTCAAACTCATGACGCTTATCAATACGCTCATCAGTCAAAACAATACGTACACCTGAGTTTAAAAATGACAGCTCACGTAAACGCTTGGCTAAAATATCATATTCAAAAATAGTACCAGTAAATACGTCATTACTAGGGTAAAAACGGATTTGTGTGCCAGTTTGATCTGTCGCTTCCATTTGCTTAATATCGCCATCAGGCACACCATCAGTATAAGTCTGATGATAATGATAACCTTCACGCCAGATATTCATCTCAAGCTTTTTGGATAATGCATTAACGACTGAAACGCCAACGCCATGCAGACCGCCAGATACCTTGTAGCTGTTATCATCAAACTTACCACCAGCATGCAGTACCGTCATAATAACCTGTGCGGCAGACACCCCTTCTTCTGGATGAATGTCGACAGGGACACCGCGACCATTATCCATCACGCTGACAGATTCATCTTCGTGGATAATGATATCAATTTGATCACAATGACCAGCAAGCGCTTCATCGATAGAGTTATCCACCACCTCAAAGACCATATGATGCAAGCCGGTACCATCATCGGTATCACCAATATACATACCAGGACGCACGCGCACCGCTTCTAGTCCGCGCAGTACTCGAATGTCTTTCGAGCTGTAATCAGAGGGTAATACCTCAGGAGCGACAGCGGCGGCAATAGTCTCAACTGCGCTGTCTGACGTTAATTGCTGGTGGTCGGTAGGTAATGAGTCACTCATGTGCATTCCTTGATCTAGCCATTATCAGCTGTTTATCATCAGCTCACCACAGTGGTGATACTTAATGATGCTATCTATAATATCGTCTTGTAGTCATATTCTGTCTTTATTAAGGTTGGCCCAAGCTTTTTAGAAAATAATATAGAGGCAAAAAACCAGATTGAAAAATATGTCAGGTCTGCATACTCTATTTGATCCATACTGCGATTATTCTTAAAACTATAAAGTTTAAAAATATTGAATCAAATTCATTGTTATCAATAACTTAAGTCCTTACAACCAATAATAAAGATCCATATAAAACGGTAAGATAACTTGCTAAGAATAGGACAAAAATAAAGCTCTATTTTAGCATTTTTTTGTCTGTAAGTCACTGTTTAGGGAACGATTTCTAAGTATCAGAATGCGGTATAGAACGAGGGTAAAATATGCAAGAGGACGGGCGCTTAAGGACGTAAAATAAGGATTAATAACGCAGATATCAATACCCTAGTAAAAGCTACTGAGCTGGTAAAATACCTCCTTGTTTCATGTGAAACACTTGAGATTTTTCCCAATATTTATGTACTAAAGGTAAAATACTGTCTGTCAAACTGGTCACAAATACCTGGCATGGTAGCTGTGCTAATGTTGATAATAAAATCTCTATCGCCTTATCATCCAGCTCTGCGGTAATATCATCTAGTAATACCACTGGTGTAACACTTAATTTAGCGTCACTGTTATGTAGCTCGCTATTACTTTTAGCATTAAGCAACAATGGTAATTGTGATAAACGCAATGCCGTAATCAACAGTTTTTTCTCTCCACGAGATAAGATATTAGCCGCCTGCTCTTTCAAAATAGGCAGTTTAACAGTCGGATCCGCTGATAAAGGTGGGTTTAGATTCTCATCAGCTATCTGTCTTGAGCCTATCGAGCGCCAATGCACGTGAATATCAGCACGATGATTACCAATACGGGTATAACCCAACTGCAAATCCTGCTCTAGGCGTTCATCAAGCTGTATGTCGAGCGCTATACCAGTATCATAGCCTGCATTGTAGCTTAAGCTCAATTGTTCAGCATAAGCAGGCAATAACTGTGCAATGCTCTTAGAAAAATAAGGCTGCCAAGCTTCAAATATAGCTTGACGGTAATGATGAATCAGCGCTGCATGACTGGCCAGCCCCTTATCCCAAGCCTTAAGCTCAGCGAGCTGAACCTGAGTTAAATGACGCCGTTGCTTTAGTAAACTATTGCGCTGTTTTAGAAGACGTTGATAAGCAACCCACTGGGGGTGAAAGCCTTGTTTCATGTGAAACACTAACCAATCCAATAGCTGGCGACGACTGGCACTACCCTGCTCTAGCATGTCCATCGTTGATGGGTCTATAAGCAATGTTGGTAGCTGCTCGGTCAAGATGCTTTGGTTGTAAACAGTGGTTTGATTTAAACGCAGAATAGTCGTCGCATCTGCTTTCTTTTGGATAGCTAAGGTACGGCTGTTATTGAGCTTAGCATGTATAGTGGCAGACTCTTGATAATGTTGGATGTAGCGTTTAGGCTGATGATGACGGAAACTTTTGCCTCTTGATAACAAAAATATAGCTTCAAGTAACGAGGTTTTACCACTGCCATTAGCGCCGATAATAACATTACAAGCTGCAGGCGATAAATTGATGTGCGTTAAATTGCGCAAGTGAGAGATTTGTAGACGTTCAATCATAATACCGACAGCCGCCTATAAATCCTGCTTGTATTTTAGCAGGCAAAAGTTTAATTAAAATATAGAATTTTAAGCTTAGGAAGCTTAAATTCATCGATATGATTAGGGTTAAAATCCATAACAATTATAACTTTAAACCCTAATTATCTATCATTTAAAGAATAAATTATATGCGCATTGGCATAATAACGTACTGATGGAACTCATCATTTAACTGATTAACCAATACCGATGCATTTGACTGGCTCATATGCATTTGCAAGTCGCCTTGGATGACACCTAGCACGTCTTGTAGATAAGCAGCATTAAAGGACAACTCCATCGGCTCACCTTGATACTTGGCTTGAATCATCTCAACAGCTTCATCTTGCTCTGCATTATTGGCGCGTACTTCTACCATACCATCACTCGCAAAATTAAAGACTACTCCGCGAGACTTCTCATTACTCAAAATCGCGACACGGCGCAGCACATCCATCATTTTTTCTTGATTAAATAGAGCAAGTTTGTCCGTATTGCTTGGCATCACTCGACGATAATCAGGGAATTTACCATCAATCAGACGCGCGGTAAAAGTCACCATCAAATCCTGACTAACCTGCCCTGCACTATCCACATCACCAAATGGTAAGCTCACTTGCAGAAACTCACGACCGAAACTCAACGTGACGGCATTGTCTTTATCACCAAGCATTTTGCCCAGCTCGGTAGCCAAACGCTCAAGCTCAATTACAGCCTTACGTGGCAAGATAGCCTGCATGCTTAAATCAGCACTGACCTCAATAACACTACGTGCTAATGCCAGTCTGTGGCCATCAGTCGCAACGGTGGTTAGCTGCTGCTGTGAAACATCGAACAGCATACCGGTTAAATAATAACGGACATCTTGAATCGCCATCGCAAATTGGGTCTTATGAATCAAGTCAATAAGACGGCTACGGCTAATCGTTAATGGTGTAATATTTTCAGGATTGCCCAAACTTGGATAATCTTCGCTAGGCAATGTACCTAAGGTAAAACGACTTTTGCCACTGGTTAGTAAACAACGTTGGTTTTCTTGAGTTATCAGATTGACTTGTGCTTGAGCAGGCAAAGATTTACAGATATCTCTTAATTTAGTGGCAGGCAATGTCGTCGTACCTGCTTCAACACAAGCTCCAGCAGGCAATTTCAACGTCGATGTCAGCTCTACTTCTAAATCAGAAGCGGTCAAAACAAGCTCTGATTCAAATAGCTGTAGCTTGATATTACCCAAAATAACCATATTATGGCGTTTATCAGCAGCCTTGGCGATCAAGTTAATGGCTTTTAGTAACGACTCTCGATTAATCGATAATTGCATGCTTAGTTACTCTTATTTGATTGATTCTTTTTGTAAAAATAAAGAATATTGACTTAATATACCCTGTCTACTGACGATAATCTATTAGGAGTCTGTATACGCCCGTTTTCAACATTATAAACCATATCTATCTACTAAAATATAGTGATAGTAGAGCCTTCTAACCAGCTTGCAGCATCAAAGCTAGGGTCTTGTAATCCTTATCAAACGCTGGATCGGCGGCACGTAGCTCATTCACTTTATCACAAGCATGCATCACTGTTGTGTGGTCGCGTCCTCCAAAAGACTGCCCAATCTCAGGAAAACTCTCGCTGGTCAACTCTCGTGATAGTGCCATCGCTATTTGGCGAGGTCTAGCAATACTACGCGTACGCTTGCGACCGAGCATATCCTTAATCGTCACATCATAATATTCAGCGACCACTTTACGAATATTATCCATATTGACGGCTTGTACGCGCATGGCAACGATATCTTTTAACGCATATTGCACCATTTCAAGGGTAATAGGGGCGCCGGTTAAGTTAGCATTGGCAAATACCTGATTTAAAGCACCTTCTAGACGTCTCACATTAGAAACAACATTTTGAGCGATGAATAATGCACATTCTTTAGGAAGGCTCATTCCATAAGAGGCGGCTTTCCTTTGTAAGATTTGTACGCGCGTATCAATTTCAGGCGGATCAACTGCGACCGTTAAGCCCCAAGAAAAACGAGATCTAAAGCGCTCGTCAAATTCGGTCATCTGTGATGGATGCCGATCGGATGCCAAAATTAGCTGTTTATCACCACTAGTAAAATCTGCAAACAATGTTAAAAACTCATTACTGCTTTTAGTCTTTCCAGCTAATACATGAATATCATCTACTATTAATAAATCTACTTTTTTTATTTTCTTTTTAAAATCTTCTATTTTATTATTTCTTAATGAATAAACCAATTGATTAATAAATTTTTCAGAAGTGAAATAATAAAAAGTTTGATTATTTTTTAAATAGCGATGTGCTACAGAATGCATTAAATGGGTTTTTCCCAAACCAGAAGGTCCATATATAAACAAAGGATTGTGACGGTTTTTTGATTGACGTTTACCAAGCTCGTAGCACGCCTTATAAGCAAGATTGTTAGACTTACCTGTGACAAAGGTTTCAAAAGTAAAATCAGGATTTAAATAATTTAAGGATTTCGCATCAGCAGAGTCAACGGCTTCCGCATGACGCATATTGGCATCGATATCTGCTTTGGCATTATTATGATGAATGGTTTCAAAATCATGATTTGCAAGGGTAGGGGAGAGGTTATCTTCTGAGAATAATGATCCCGATTGCAGCGAGCTACTATCATCGATATCGCGACCAGCGTTATCAACACGTACAATAACTTCTTCAATACTTCCCTGACTATGCTTAGCAACCAGCTGCTGAATATCCTCTAAGTGGTTCTTTTTGATGTAAGTTACAAAATAATCATTAGGTGCAAGAATGATTAAGGTGTTGTTTTCTTGATGAGCTGACAATGGTCTTAACCACATGGTAAACACGTTATCTTTGACATGATAACGTAGGTCGTTTAGGCATTTATCCCAAATATTTGCTGTATCTATCATGAATATCAGTAGCCCTATAGTTCAAAGTATTAGCATTTTTTATTGTAAGAATGGATCGAATTAGGTCTAAAAAGGCGTTGAGGCTTACGTTAAACAACCTATTACAAAGTACACTAACATCTTATATCTTATAGGCGAGTAATCTACCACAAATAACCTGTGGATAAAACCTTGTTTTCTGGGGATAAGCCTGTGGATATTTTTGTGTATAAGTAATCATATTAAGTTATCCATATTCCACCCACAGGTTATACACAGGGTTACCCATAGCTTAAATTTTTGATTATAAAGGAAAATTAATACTTAACCACAGAAAAGCAGCACCCCAATAACAACAATATCTATATATATTAATCAATTAATTATTATAAGAATCAATAAAAACTGTGGATAACTTTAAAAATCATCGCCAATAATACAAATTGTTTTCAAACTAGATAATAAGATTTACAGTAGTGATTTTATCAAGTACACAGAGGATGACTAACTTCTTAGACGAGTTTTAAAAACTCATCAGCTTTCTACAAAAAGTAAAAAATCGAAGAGCGATATCACGTTGCTTTAAAACGTAGTGAATAGTTTATTGACCCACATCCTATGCAATGATATAATCCTCCGTTATTACGAATTTAGTCCATTATTTTGATAGGTGAGTTATGAAACGTACATTCCAACCAAGCGTGATCAAGCGTAAACGTACTCACGGTTTCCGTGCTCGTATGGCAACTAAAAAAGGCCGTCAGGTCTTAGCTCGTCGCCGCGCTAAAGGACGTCATCGCCTTACTGTATAATCAGTAGATTGCGATAAGCATGGCTCATAGTGCTTGTTGTGTTTCTATTATTTATAGATTGCGATAGTCAATCATCACAACTGACACTTAGCCATATATTAAAAGCGCCCACATCGGCGCTTTTTTTGTCTCTATATTTTGTTATTATTTCTACTATCGTTATCATCTCTTATACTAGGTTGTACTATGTCTAATACTCCTCCAACGACACTAAATGCTCGCTTTACTAAAGAGCAGCGTTTACTCACGCCTGCAGCCTTTCGTGAGGTCTTTGACGCGCCTGAGCGTAAGCTACATCAGAGCCATCTGATGGCGTTTGTGCGTACTAATACTCATGAGCAGCCACGAGTCGGTATGGCGATCACCAAGCGCAAAGTCCCTACGGCAGTTGCGCGAAATCTAATCAAACGTCAAATACGTGAACAGTTTCGAATAAAAGCTTCTAGTTTAGAAAATAAAGATATTGTTTTTATTGTTAAAAGTTCCGTTAAAGGCTTAAGTAATAAAGAAATAAAAATGGAAGTAATTAATAT